>JAZSPQ010000051.1:0-43616 GCA_045537485.1 Acutalibacteraceae bacterium
ATAACCGCACTTGCCACACACAGGCAGGAAATCGGAAACCACGGTAAAAATGACTTTAGCAGATAATTTACCATTATAACAACCACCGCAAGAAAGGTGGCACCGTAGGTTTCGATCCAGAGCTCATATTCCTCAAGAGTAGTGTTATATCCGGAGTACCATCGGGTAAATTCGTCTGTTTGAAAAACACGCAGCAGAATCACAAGCGCAACAGCAACCACAAAATTGAAAAAAGCCAGAACATTTATTATATTGCTGAGTTTTTTTCTTTTCACCAAGCCATCTCCCAATAGCGCAAAATTACATATAATACCAATGATATTTTACCCCAAAAGAACTGCACAGTCAACCGATTTTTGTATTTTTTATTATAAATATGAAATTTTATTATCGCATCAGTAACCGTAAAAGTAGTGACAATCAGGTTAAATTGTGGTATAATAGTATAAATTATTCTCACAGGAGGCAGATTATGAAAATTGTTATACTTGATGCATACGAAGCAAACCCGGGTGATCTTTCCTGGGAATGGATGAATGAGCTCGTTGATGAGGTTGTTGTTTACGAATCCTCCGAGCAGTGCGAGGTTGTTGAAAGAGCAAAGGATGCGGATATCCTTATCACAAACAAAAAACTTCTCACAAAAGAGGTGCTCAGTCAGCTTCCGAAGCTTAAATATATTTCCACCCTTGCAACGGGATATAATATGATTGACACACAGTACGCAAGGGAAAGAGGTATTTTAGCTTCAAATATTCCCGCCTACAGCACTGACGGTGTTTCTCAGCTCGTGTTTGCTCTTTTGCTTGAGCTTACAAACAATGTTGCTTTACACAACGCCACCGTAAAAGAGGGTGAATGGACAAAGAGCAAGCACTTCTGCTATTGGAAAACTCCTCTGACCGAGCTTGCAGATAAAACTATGGGTATTGTAGGTTTCGGTAAAATAGGCTCTGCAGTAGCTCAGATTGCCAACGGCTTCAAGATGAAGGTTATCGCCTACTCTCCCAACACAAGAAGCTATGACGGCTTCGGCTCTGTTAATTTTGTATCCCTCGACGAGGTTATTGCGAACAGCGATGTTATTTCCCTGCACTGCCCTCTCAATAAGGATACCGAGGGCCTTGTGGATATGGAATTCCTTAAAAAGATGAAAAAGACCGCTTATCTTATCAACACCTCAAGAGGTGCGGTTATAAATGAAGAGGACCTCAGAAAAGCGCTCGAGGAGGGTATCATCGCAGGCGCAGGTGTTGACGTGCTTTCCGTTGAGCCGGCAAGAGAGGATAATCCTCTTCTCAAGACTGAAAAGTGCATTATTACCCCCCACCTTGCATGGGCAAGCTTCGAATCACGCTCGAGGCTTATGGAAACACTCAAGTGTAATGTAAAGGGCTTCCTTGAGGGTAAGCCTGTGAATGTGGTTAATTGAGTAGTCAGGGAATGCCCTGCGGGCATTTGTGGCATATATAGAATTAAAGACACCGCACTTTTTATTGTGCAGTGTCTTTTTTCGGCAAAAAAATTCTCCGCAAAACTTGCGGAGATGTTTTTTATTCTGAATCTTATTCTGTGAAGCCTGATTCAACAAGCTTAACAAGCTCTTCAACAGCCTGCTCTTCGTCGGGACCGCCGGCGATGATGCGGATGTCTGTGCCGCCCATAATTCCGAGTGAAAGAACACCGAGAAGGCTCTTTGCGTTTACTCTTCTTTCTTCCTTTTCAACCCAGATTGATGACTTGAATTCGTTTGCTTTCTGGATGAAGAAGGTTGCGGGACGAGCGTGAAGACCTACCTGATTCTGAACTTTTACATCTTTTACAAACATATCTATTACTCCTACACATAGAAATTTGGTTTCAATTTCCTATATATTATACCACAAAACTTTGCTTCGTCAACGGAAAAAATGCACTTTTGAACATTTTGGTTGGTAGACTAAATGTTGTACAAAATTCATATGCGTTTTTGTGCAACAATAACAAAGGTTTATTTTTCCCGATTTTTAATATCCTGCTTTAATTCTCTCAAAAAGTCAATGTCCTTTTTTGAAAGCTCAGCCTTTGAAAGCATATCGGGACGGCGCAGATAAGTACGCTCAAGACTTCTCTCGCGTCTCCATTTCTCAATGTTGGCATGGTGCCCCGATAACAGTATATACGGAACTGCCCTTCCTTGCCACTCAAAGGGTCTGGTATATTGGGGATATTCAAGAAGTGAGCTGTAATGGCTTTCCTCAGAAAATGCACTTTCGTTGGCAAGTACGCCGGGAATCATACGGGAAATGCTGTCTGCAAGCACAAGAGCGGGAAGCTCACCGCCTGTGAGCACATAGTCACCTATGGAAATTTCTTCATCAACGATTTCCTCTATAACTCTTTCGTCAACACCCTCATAATGTCCACAGAGAATGGCTATGTTTTCAAGCCGAGAAAGCTCTTTAACTCTCTGCTGAGTGAGCACCTTGCCCTGAGGTGACATAAATATAAGATGGGGGCGTTTACCCAGCTTTTCGCATAAGTCATTAAAACAGTCGTATATGGGCTGTACCTGCATAACCATACCCGTGCCGCCGCCGTATGGTGTATCATCTACCCTCTTGTGCTTATCGGTCGAGTAGTCACGTATCTGAGTGCAGTTGATTTCAACAACCTTTTCCTGCCTCGCTCTGCCGATTATGCTTTCTTTTAAAACAGATTCGCACATTTCGGGGAACAGTGTTAATATATCAATCCTCATCGTCAAAAATTCCTCTCAGGGGTCTGATTTTTATAATTCCCGCTTCAACATCGGTGCTTATAACAACGGGCGGTATGGCGGGGATAAGATATTCCTTACCCTCTTTTTCTATATGCCACACATCGTTGGCTCCCGTCTGACTTACATCGGTGAGTACGCCGTAGCAGATGCTTTCATCATCCGCATCGTAAACGGTACATCCCATAAGCTCCTGAATGAAATACTGACCCTCACCGAGCTTTGCATCGGCTCTTTTCATATAAAGCACCTTATCACGAAGCTTTGCCGCTTCTGCAACGGTGTTTATGCCCTCAATTTTTATGATTGCCATTTCTCCGTTTGGACGACACTTTATTTTAACAGGCTTTTCACCCTTCCTGTCGTAATATAAAGTTTTAAACTGTGTGAGAAAATCAGGACTGTCACACCAGGGCTGAAAACGCATTTCGCCCTTTATACCGTGGGTAGATGTGATTTTACCGATTTCAAGATATTCTTTTATCATAGCTTCTCCTTATAAAACCGAATGGCTGTCGGTTAAACAGCCATTCTGATAGTTTCTTATTCTTCCTCGGGAAGGAACCAATCGGGATTAACTTCCTCACCTAAAATATCGCCGATAAGGAACTTGTAAAGTGCGTTCCAGAGCTTGATTAAAATTTTCTCAATTTCATACCAAATTTCCATATTATTTTCCTCCATATTTTAGTTTGTGAAATAATTATATACCAATTCACAAATAATTTCAATATTTTCAGTTAAAATAAGTGTCAATTTCTTCCTGAGTCATATCGAGAGCATCTATAACATGACCTCTGAATATCTCGTTCTTTTCACTGACAATATCACGGACTGTCTGAACTCTCAAAAGCCATTTATCATAAGTGTGCACCTGCCAGCGGTCGTAATGATAAGGCATTTCACTGTCAATTTCGGCAACAAGCTCATCCAGTATACCGAGCATACGGTCTGTATCAAAGGTGGTTTTCAGATGCTCGCCGCAAATTTCCATCATTCTCTGACGGAATTTTGGATTTTTGATTATATTGCTCGTTATAGTGGTACGGAATGACCTTCCTACACCGTGACCTACCGGATCCATATAGTTATCAAAGATGTTTGTTGTATACGTGGAACCAAAAAGAGCCCAGTCTACATCAAAGAATATCCAGCGCCACTTTGCACCTTCGGTATTTTCTCGCCAGAATTTGATATTACCCGTATCGGTGTTGGTAAAGAAGGATTCGCACATCCAATAGTTTATAAGCTCGTCAATATCGATCTGAGTGCAGACATAGTCGTAATACTCATCGTTTCTCATATCGTGGGTTTTGATATATTCAAGAAGCTCGTTATATTTATCCATTGAGCCGTTTTTAACTATACTGTTGCCCTTTATCATATCCACATTCTCAGGGTCAATTCCGTGGTGATTTGCAAGATAATCCTCGTCTATCTTTTCTCTAAGGTCATATATGCCGTGATACTTACCGTTAACGTAGCAGACAACCGGCTTATAATCCATAATGTCAATATCCATCTGATTTTTAATTACCATTGCACAGAAGGCATCTCTGATGTGGGCTATATTATAGTCCTGACCGCTGTTTCTCAGAAGGAAGGACGAGAAAACATTTACATCGTTATCCTCAAAGAAGGGATAGCAAATCTCCGTGGGGCCGTATTTATCCCTAAGATTTATCGATACGCTCTTCTGTTCATTTGCTCGGCTGTACTGACCGAAAACCTTTATTCCTGCGTCAAAGCTGAGCTGTGAAACGCCGTCTGCTGTCATATATTCAAAATTGACGGGTCTTTCCCATTCTTCCCAGTAGTTTGCGCCTACATAGGGAAACTCACTGCTGATATTGGGACCGTCCGCCCAGATACCTGTGTAGTAGTCGTAAAGGTTATCTTCATCGGTGGTAAGAAAAACAACATCAAGGTCGTGGACTCTGTCGGTAACAAGATATGTGCCGCAGACAACCTCGGAGGGTACATAACCGTCACAAAGTGAAATTGCTCTGATAACCGTTGTTTCGTTGACAGTTATGGGAGTAGTGTAAAGCGGAGATGTTTTATCCGGTACACTTCCGTCAAGAGTATAGTGTATATCGCCCTTTGCAGTTGTTATTTCAACCTTAGTTCCCGCCTCAACATAGGTACTGCTCATTGAAAGCACCGGGTTGGCAAGAGATTTATCAAGAGTTGTTGCAGGATTTGCCGCACCCGGAGTAAGAGTATCAAAGCACACCTCATCAAGAGTACCGTTCACATCTCTGCCGCTTGAATAGCCGCTCTGCATTCTGCTGTAGGAAAAGGAGTCCACAACAACATTTTCGTTATCCATCAGGTAAACCGTTTCACCGTAGCGGTTAAGTCCGTAATCGATATAGATATTGCCTGTTTTACTGCTGACATAACTGCTGTCACCGCAGAAAATTGCCGCATACTCCCCCGGCTTGAGAATTTTATCGGGAAGTTTATTAAAACTCTCCGAGTTTTTTGAGTCGGAGAGTCTGTAATTCATCAGGTTGATATCTTCCGTTCCTGTGTTATAAAGCTCAACATAGTCGAAGTATTCATCAAGGGTAGACTGAGACACTGTTGTGTTGACCGGCGCCACCTCAGTTATGGCTACCTCTCTGTTTTTTGTATACTGTGCACTGCCTATGCTGTCAAAGCCTGCGGTTATGTTCTCCTTACCCGGAGTGGGCTTTGCAAAATAGACAAACTTGCTGTTATCGTCAAGAGTTCTGCCGTAGGAAAGGTTAGACACAAGCTCTTCAACAAGGCAGGTATCAATAGCTGTATCACTCTTATCGTAAAGGCAGAGACTTCCCTCTTTACCGTTAAGCTTGAAGGTTGCGTGAATTTTATCGGAGCCGTCATACTGCTTGACTTTGCCCGAAAGGTAAATAAGACCGTAGGACTTGGCATCAATAACAAAATCGGGGAACACCCATTTATCAACATCAAGAGCATCGTCGGAAAGGCTGTAGCCCTTGAGGTTTACAGCTGAATCGGAGTTATTGTAAATTTCCACCCAGGATACGAAATCGCCGTCCTCATCCATAAGTGTCTGAGTTGAGTTGGGTGAATACTCATTGATATAAACCTTGCCGCTCAGATCAACGGCAGGCTCTGCCGATGAAATCACACTGTCACTGTTTTGCAGGCCCGGAGTGGGAGTTTCAAACACAACAAGCTGATCTTCGGCACCGACACCGTAGCTCTGATCATCCTCAAGACCTATAACATTAACTCTGCAAAGGAGCTTACCCTTAGCATTGTAAAGGAATATGCTCTCACCCTTTGTGCTGATAGAGAAGGGCACATGAATAATACGCTTTTCGGCATCGTATTTGTCAACACCGTCAGCAAATATAACGAAATACTCCCCTGCTTTGATTGTAAAATCGGGGAAGGTGTATTTATTCATATTTTCAGAGTTATCGGTGAGCATATAGCCGCCGATGTTAATGGGCTCGGAGGTAGGGTTGTGAAGCTCTATCCAATCGCACATATCACCGTTTTCATCAGCTATGGTAGTTACATTATTTGACATAATTTCGGATATATATACGTTTCGTCCGGCAACTCCCACAGAAGTATCCTCACAGCCTGCAAAGAGAAGCAGCATAACTGCCGCTATAAGTAACGCTAACCATTTCTTTTTCATAATCTTTCACCTGTCAATTATATTATTTATTCTTCAGAAATATATCTTTGTTGACTAAAAAATTCTTTTTCTGTATAATATCACAGATAAATGAATTTTTCAACCGAAGGTGAAAAAAATGTCGCATATTATTTGCCCCGTCTGCAGTAAAAATTTAATAAAAGAAGGAAAAAGCTACCGCTGTGATTCTTCGCACTGCTTTGATGAAGCTAAAGAGGGTTATGTGAATCTTCTTACAGGTAAGCATAAAGCAGGAGAGCTTATGGGAGACAACAAAAATATGGCCCAGTCAAGAAAAAGTTTTCTCGAAAAAGGGTACTTTTCAATTCTCAGCCGTGAAATAACTAATATCATCCGTGAACATAAAAAAGAAAATCCTGCAGTCTGCGATATCTGCTGCGGTGAAGGCTGGTACAGCAACGAAGTACTCAAGAGAATAAACTGCGAAATGTATGGCTTTGACCTTTCAAAGGAAATGGTGCGCCTTGCGGCAAAGAGAAAAAACGGTGCAAAATATTTCGTTGCCAATCTGTCAAGAATCCCCATCAAAGATAATTGTATCGATGTTGGCTTTCATCTTTTCGCTCCCTTCCACGAAAAGGAATTCAGCCGTATCACAAGAAACGACGGCATAATTGCAACCGCCGTTGCAGGCGAAAACCACCTTTTTGAAATAAAGGAAATCCTTTATGATAAGCCCTATAAAAATGACGAAAATCCACCCGTGACAGAAAATCTCGTTCTCAGAGAAAAAAGAAAGCTCATTGAAAAAATACATCTTTCTCAGAAGGAAGACATTGAAGCTCTTTTTAAAATGACTCCCTATTATTATCACACAAGCGAAAAGGACAGACTTAAGCTGAGCTGTTACGAAGCTCTGGATGTAACAGTTGAGTTTGTGATATATATTTATTCCAAATAATGACGGTGCCTCCGATTTGCTTCGGCGGCACTTTTCAATCCAGATAATCAGACTTTTTAAAAGCTGAAAAACGAAAGCAAAAATCCACCTGCTTACACTTCGCCACTGAGTGATAAGGCAGGTGGATTTTTTGTATCATGTGAGAGCCTCTAAAAGCCCTGCACAACCGTCGCTTATATCTTTATATGCAACATCAAACCTGTAAGAGTACCAAGGATCTGCAACATCGCCCTTGCGGTCGGTATAATCCATAAGCTTATGCACCTTACCCTCAGGGTCCTTACCGAAAATCACGGCTATATTGCGTATATTCATACTGTCCATAGCGATAAAAAGGTCATACTTGTTATAATCGCTTTTTTTCAGCTGAACAGCTCTTTTTCCTTCACAGGTAATGCCGTGCTTTTTCAGCTCCTGTTTGGCGGGAGGATAAACGGGATTTCCTATATCTCCCCATATTTCCTCGGTGCTCGTAGCCGAGGAGCAGACAACAAACTCATGCTCTCTGCCCTGCTTTTTTATCATATCCTTAAATATAAACTCTGCCATAGGTGAACGGCAGATATTGCCGTGACAGACAAACATTATTCGGGTCATCGTTTTTTCCTTTCTGTTTTCAGACTTAAAAGCATATTTTGAATTATTCAAAGACGATATCTTCAAATTTTGCCGATATACACTCGGAAAGATTATCGGGTGATATGAAAATCTGAGCGCCGAGCATACCGCCGCTTATTATTATTTCGGAAAAATCAAGAGCTGAGGAATGTATTACGGTTTTAAACTGCTTTTTCATACCTATAGGAGTACAGCCCCCTCTTATATAGCCCGTAACATTTTTTATATCCTTAACATGAAGAAGCTCAACACTTTTTTCGCCTACACTTTTAGCCGCCTTTTTCAGGTCAAGCTCCTTATCAACAGGCAGACAGAAAACATAGTTCTCCTTGCTTTTGCCCACGGCAACAAGGGTTTTAAAGCTCATATCATAGCTTTGCAACAGCTTATCGGCAATGTGAACACCGTCTATAAACTCATCACACTCATAGTAATTCACTTTATAATGCACCTTATTTTTATCGAGAATCCGCATTGCATTGGTTTTTACATTTTTATCCTTTGACATTGTTTTACGACCTTTGCTTTTTATCAATTTATGTTTTTCATATTATATAACAAATATATTTAAATTTCAACCGGTTCGCTTTTCTACGCAAATGAACGAAAGCTTCCGATTTTGAGAAAACAGAGTAGATTTTCACATTTACCCACATTTAACCTCATAGAATATACAGGGTGATATTATGTTTGAGCTTATAAGAGCTGTATTCGGCAATTTTCTTTTCTTTTTTCTTCACCTGAAAAATCTGACCTCTTTCCCCAAGCCTTTGTCTGCGCAAACCGAAAGAGAGCTTTTTAAGAAAATGAAAAGAGAAGGCAACACTAAAGCAAGAGAAGAGCTGATTGAGCATAATCTGCGACTGGTCTCTCACATCATCAAAAAATATTGGTCAGGATATGACGAGCAGGAGGATCTGATTTCAATAGGAACTATAGGTCTTATCAAGGCTATTGACTCCTTTGACGTGGAAAAAGGCACACGGTTTGCGACATACGCCGCCAGATGTATTGAAAATGAAATACTTATGTTTTTCCGGGCAAAAAAGAAGGATGCTAATGTTGTTTCCGTAAATGAGCCCATTGATGTTGACAGCGAGGGCAATCCCCTGACGCTTATTGACGTTATATACAGCGAGGACACCATAAGCGACGACATAGACCTGAAAAAGAAAACAGCCCGCCTTTACGAGCTTGTAAGCGCTATACCCGATGAACGGGACAAGGAAATCATTATCCGCCGCTACGGGCTTTACAACACCAAGGAACTGACTCAGCGTGAAATAGCCGCAAAAATGGGCATTTCACGGTCTTATGTTTCAAGAATCGAAAAACGGGTGCTCAGTCAGCTGAGAGATAAATTTCAGATGTAAAAAAGAACACAGAAGAACGGTGCAACGCCGAGCTTCTGTGTTCTTTTGTTATAGAAAAAACAGCTTCGCCGCAAGGGTCATTATAACAAGGAAAGCAACATTTACTAATGTAAAAAGCAGAAAGTATTGCTTGCCCTTACCCGGGTTATGATGTCTGTAGTGGCTGAAGGTAATAAGACTTGCAAGTGAGGCTATAAGGGTACCTGTACCGCCGATGTTGACGCCCAGAAGAAGCGAGCGGTAATCATCGGTAAAGCGTGAAAGCAGTATTGCCGAGGGTACGTTACTGATGCCCTGACAGGAAATCACGGAAACGAGCAGTGTATCCCTTTCGAGAACGGATGAAATAAAAGAGTTGACTGCATCTATCCGTGAAAGGTTACCCGCAAAGATGAAGAAAAAGAAAAAAGTACCGAGCAGCGGATAGTCAACCATCAGAAGCGCATTTCTGTCTGCAACAACAAGAACAAGAGGTATGATAATAAGTCCAAGCCAATAAGGTATCACCCTGAAAACTATCAGCAGTGAAAAGGCAAAGAGAGCAAGATAAAGCACTGTGCGAGGTATGCTCAGTTTTCTGTCGTAGCCTTCACTCACCGTAAGCTTATGACCCTTTACGGGTATACACGCAATAACAAGCATCGTTATTGCAAGAAGAAATGGCGGCAGCATTATACGGCAGAATTCCCCTGTGGGAATATTGAAATAGGAATAAAGATAAAGATTCTGCGGATTTCCGAAGGGTGTAAGCATACCGCCTAAGTTTGCCGAAATATTCTGCAGAATAAAAAGGTATGCCATATATTTTTCCTGATGGGCTGCCGTCAGTGCGAAATAACCCAGAGGCAGAAATGTTATAAGTGCCATATCGTTTGCAATGAGCATCGAGCCTATAAACGTAATACATATAAGTACGAGAAACAATCCTCTGAGGTTGCCCGTAAGAAGCACTATTTTTCTTGCAACTATGGTGAAAAATCTGATGTTTCTCAGAGCACAAATCACCGCAAGAGTGAGAAAAAGACACGCAAGGGTTTTCATATCAAAATAATCAAGATACTCTCTGTCCGGCGGAACAAAAAACGCTGTTACGACAGCCGCAAGAGCCGCTATTGAAAACACTGTATTCCTTTTTATAAACCTTAAAACTGCCACTGTCTTTTCCCCTTTCTTTTTCACGCCGTGTGACATAATACACCAATTTTTGCGGTTTATCAAGGGGTTCAGGCGGAATATTTTTACATAATTTTTTCAAATAAAAAACAGTCACCGAAGTGACTGCTAAAATAAATATCAAAACACTTTTTCAAACGCCATTCTCTCACCGCAGGAATCGTAATATACATCGCCACGGTATTCATAACCGCTTTTTGTAATAACATGGCGCATTTTCGGGTTGGTGTTTTTGGTGTCTACCCTTATTGAGTGAATACCTCGCTCTTTGCAGCAGCTCTCCGCCAGCTCAAATGCCTTTATGCCGTAACCCTTGCCTCTGTATTGATCCGAAACTGCAAGGCGGTGCAGTGCGGCGTATTTTTCCTCGCTTTGCCACTTGCCCTTAAGCTGATCATATACCGGCTCGCCCTCAAAATCAAGGCAGAAATAGCCCACAGGCTTCCCTTCGTCGGTTATGAAATATCCTCTGTCGGCGGTGATATCCGCTTCTATGCTTTCGACATCGGGATAGCCGTCCTGCCACTGGTCTATACCCTGATCTTTAAGATGCTCCTTTGCCATATTTATAAAGCTCACGGCAAGGCTCACTTCTGCTTTTTTTGCTTTTCTTAAACTTATCATCAGTACTGTGAAGGCCTTTCAAAACTAATTTTCCCCATTTTTCCGCCTCTGTATTCGTCAAGAAGCATCACCGAGGCTCTTTCTGTGTTGACCTCTCCGCCACGCATAAGCATACCTCTTTCTCTGCCGATTTCTTCAAGAATTTCCCAGGGCATTGCGCTTTTCACATCGGAAATATTCTTTAATTTGTATCTGCCCGTAAGCTTATCCTCGTAGCCCTCGGCAAGCACCTTTATAAGGCGTGCCGCCATAGTCTCACTGTCGGTAACCTCATCCTTGACTGAGCCGATAAAAGAGAGCTTATCACCTACCTCCGGATCGTCAAACTTAGGCCAAAGAACACCCGGTGTATCCAAAAGCTCAATACCGTTACCGATGGCAAACCACTGATTATGCTGTGTTACTCCCGGCTTATCGGCAACCTTCGCCTTACTCTTACCCGCCATTCTGTTTATAAAGGAGGATTTGCCTGTGTTGGGAATACCCACAACCATAATCCGCAATGCCTTACCCGGCATCCCTCTTTCTTCGTTAGCCTTGATTTTATCGGCTAATACCTGACGCACAAGGCTGTGGTACTGACCCAGCCCTTTACCTGTACGGCAATCAACGGCAAGAGCGTACTGCCCCTTGCTTTTGAAATACTCTATCCACTCTTTGGTGATTTTATCGTCTGCCATATCGCATTTATTGAGAAGAACTATTCTCGGCTTTTTGCCCGTAAGCTCGTCAAGCTCCGGATTTCTTGAGGACATGGGTATTCTTGCATCAAGAAGCTCCGTAACACCGTCAACAAGGCTTAGACTTTCTTTTATGAGCCTTCTGGTTTTCGCCATATGACCCGGGAACCACTGAACTATCTGCTTTTGAGTGTCTGCCATAAGGATACCTCCTTTTTTGATTATAATATCAGAAGAACACAGAGCACACACTCTGTGTCCGTCAGGTCTGTTTTAAAAACAGCTTCTTATTGTTTCTGATGTCGGCTTAATTTCGGATTATTATTCAACCTTCCAATCGGAAAATTTATAAAAGGCACTTTTGCCCGTTTCTTCATTGCGGTTGGAAATTTTGTATTTTACCACGCCTAAAATATACTCTTCACGGATAAAGCCGATCTTTTCGCTTCGGCTGTCGGTTGAACCCTGACGGTTATCTCCCATTACGAAAACGTGACCTTCGGGAACAGTTACGGGACCTGTCATATCCTCACTGTTTATTGTGAGATTATTGATATAAGGCTCATCAAGCAGTACACCGTCAACATAAACCTCGCCTTTGTCAAAATCAATGTAAACTTCCTGATTCTCCGTTGCGATTATTCTTTTAACAATAGGGTCGTCAAACCAGTTGGGCTGAGTGATGATTACCACCTGACCGTAAGCAGGCTGACTGTCATAGGCACTTACCACAAGCATATCGCCGTCGTGCAGAGTGGGAAGCATAGAGCCGCCGTCTACAAATACTATTCTGAAAACAAAGGTGAACAATACCATTATCGTAACAACGGCAACTGCAAGCACAGATGCCATATCATAAACGTTAATAAGTATTTTATCTTTAAAAGTAAGCTCCGATTTTTCCTTTTTTGCAATATCTTTAATCATTATATGAGCCGCCTTTCACTGTTTTGGATTAGGAAAACAAAAGGAAGGGATATACCCTTCCTTCCATTTGCGTTCTTATCAGCCAATCTTTTCCTTAACCTTAGCTGACTTACCAACTCTGTCACGAAGGTAATAAAGCTTGCTTCTGCGAACCTTACCGTTTCTGACAACCTCAACCTTAGCTACATTGGGTGAGTGAACGGGGAATACTCTTTCAACACCTACACCGTAAGCAACACGGCGAACTGTGAATGTTGATGAAATTCCGCTGCCTCTCTTAGCAATGATTGTACCTTCAAAAACCTGAATTCTCTCTCTTTCGCCTTCACGGATTTTAACGTGAACACGAACTGTGCTACCGATTTCAAGTGCAGGTACTTCAGCCTTAAGGGATGAGTCTGAGATGATTTTGAGTGCGTCCATTGGTTTTATCCTCCTAAATTCTGCCACGTTCATTCCGATATTCGAAAGAGGACCGCTTGCGTTTATTCTGACTGAATTCAGCCGGCATTACCACATGACTGTGATACAAATGCCTAAGTATTTTATCACAACAGTTTATAAAAAGCAAGTGTTTTTTCAAATTTTTTCTATTTAATTTTTATCGCCGTTGCAGGTGTGTAATCACTGTAAATATAGCCTGTTGGAACCTTCTTATAGGCTCTGACCTTGAAATAATAGGTTTTGCCGCTTTCATAGTCATAAAGATAAGTTGAGCGGATTGTGAAATTGGATACCTTTTTGTATCCCGTGCTTTTAGTTTCGCTGACCCATATCTGATATCCTGTTGAATCAGGCGACTTGCTCCAGCTTATTGTAACTCTGCCCGATGCACTTGAATGAGCCGCCTTCAGCTCCGGAGCTGCAAGCTTTGTGTAAACAGCGGTTTTTATATAATTATATGCCCATATTATTTCACTGCCCGTGTTATAATAGGGTCTTACCGCAAAGGTATATGAGGTACCCGGTGAAAGTAACTCTATTGTTGCACTTGTTTTATGGGTCGCTCTCAGAACAATCTCCCATTTTTTCGTTTCGTCGTTGTATTCAAAAATACGGTAGCCCTTTGCTCCCTGAGTCCCGTTCCATTTCAAGGTCACGCTGTCAGAGGTTACCATTGCAGTGAGCGTATCAGGTACCGAAGGGGTTGTTACCGTCTGAACCGTAACATATTTCGGTGCCCAATAGTATTCGCCCGAAGCCTTGCCGTATGCCTTAACCGCAAATTTATAGCTTTGATTCTGTGTAAGTCCGGTTACAGTATAGCTTTTTGCAGTTGTGGTTTTAACAGCCTTCCACCCTGAATTATAAACATATATCCTGTAACCTGTTGCACCCTTAACAGCATTCCATGAAAGGGTCACTTCAGTATCCTTTGCTTTTGCAGTAAAACTCGAAGTTACACCTAAAATCAGCTTTGTTCCTTCTTCGGTAAGAGTTCGCCTTGTGTTACACAAATCGCACTTGGCGGTCTTTGTTCCGTCAGAAAGATAGGTCGCATCCTTGTTGGATTTAAAGGCAGTGAAGCTGTGATCATGTCCGTTAATAACCTTAAAGCTGAACTCTGCAATTATTTCAGTTACGCTTTCACTCTTCGCAGTGAGAGTTACGGTATGTTCACCGTTGGATAAATCCGAGAGAGGCAGACTTACCTGAAAGCCTACGTTTTCGTCGTTACAAAAGGCTGAATATTCTTCAGAAAAGGATATATCCCTTCTTGAAGCCTTTTCTGTGAGCACTCCTTTTTCACCGTCAAGAGAAAGGTAAACATCAACAGGGTATCTGCCCGTATTCACTGTCCAGCCGCTTATATCAACACTCGACTCGGCAGATGCATCGAAAACTGCATTTTCAACATCCGATTCCACCTCTGAGAACAGCTCATCAAAAACATTGACAGTAATACACTTGCTGCTTTGACCCGCCTTTTCCTTCACAGTGTGCCAGGGCTCCACCCACACGAGATAGCTTCCCTCGGAAAGCTGACCCTTGTTAACTTTATATTTAAGAGTGTAAAGGCTGGTGATATAAACCTCTTCATTATCCCAATCATATGAAACCGTACCGGGAATCTGTTTAACTATGTGCAGACGGTTCCGATTATACTTACCTTCACCTGACTTCCAGGTGATCTCAAAGCCCTCAGCACTGCTTACGGTGTTGTTCTTGGATACAGAATTAAGGGTCTGAGGCATAATATCAGGGAGCACACCGTAGCTTTCCCAGTATATCTGAGCGGATTCGCCTCTCAGTTGAGATTTATACTCTTTATTTGACGGTCTTTCAAAATCGTAGCAGAAGGTGTAGCCTGAGCTGTAGGCACCCTCAGCTGTGTTTTCTACCCTGCGAATTTTTGAAAGCATTGTGGGATAACGTGCCTCCAGCTCATGTTTCAAAAAGTAAAGCTGACCTGTAAGCGTTTTATAGCTATACCCTTTTTCACTGCAAAAATTTTTCAGATCGGTAAATCTCGAGCCGTGCCACTGACAAATACCGTAGCTTGTACCGTCGTCACCGGACAGGGTAGGTCTGAAGCCCGATTCCTCTTCTATGTTTGCCAATATGCCGCAGGCCGCCGCATCGTTCATTCCCATCTCGTTCTTAAGGAAATAAAAAATATCTTTTTCATAGTCCCCTGCCGCTTTAACCTGAGAAAAGCCCACAGAAGCAATGCTCAGCATACATATAAAAGCAACAAAAAATATACCCGCTGTTTTCAAAGCTTTCTTCATATATTTCTCCTATACTTTCTTTAATTCTCTTCAATCATTTTTATTATAGCATATTTTCAGATAAAATGCAAATTGCAGAATAAACTGTCGCCTATAAAAATTAACAGGCATCCTTAAGCCGGTTCACAGACTTAAGAATACCTGTTGTTTCTGTTTTGTTTGAGGGGCAGGATTTTGCTTTACCTGCTGTAAATCATTATTGGCTTATACCCACTTAAGCTTATACATAACATGGGCGCCTAAAATGGAGATAGCTGCACCCACGAAAATGAGAATACCTATATCGATTGAGCCTGCAAACACAAGAATGAGTGATACAGCCGCAATGGGGAAGATAGATATTTTCCAATACTTTACAAAATAAGATGCGGCAAGAGCACCGAAAACGGTGAGCGAAACCTGCTTAAAGGCGGGCTGCATTGCTTCGCTGTTCATAAGTGATTCAAAGGCGGGATTGAAGGCAAAAGCAAGAACGCACACCGCGATAATCAGGGTGGTAACGATTGCTGAGGTTGCAATAGCAATCGTTGTGATAACCTCGCCCTCTTCGGAGTTGGATTTAACATTTGCGTTTTCCATAGCATTGAGAGCGCAGGGAAGCTTAAGGTTTGCTATGTTACCTGTAATAAACGAAAGGTAAGTACCGCCCGCACCGAGAAGCGGTGAATATGCAATAACTTCAATAACCGCTGTGGGATAGAACAAAAGAGCAATACCGCTAAAACCCTTCATTACTGCAGAAAATTCCGGCCATCCGTTTTTGACGGAAATTGCAACCGGTACAGTAAAGAAAAGAACAAGAGCGAGAACACACCATATTTTTCCGTATGTATGGATTGAGTCAATATAATTTTTCTTTTTCACTATACTGCACCTCCTTAATATCTCCACTCAAACTGCCAGAAGCTTTCCGGGGTAAACTGACTGACAAGCATAACAACAACCATTGCAAGAATCATACTCACAGGCATTGCCATAGCTTCAATCCAGTTCTTTTTGAGCTTTTTGTTGATAAGCGAAATAATAAGCATAAATATAACCGAAGACAGAATCGCCGTGATTGAAAGAACACCTGCACCGTCGCCGACAATGATGTTTTCACCTGCTTCGTTAAGTTTACCTACACCCGAAATACCTCTGCCGAGGAAGGCGGCGATAAGACCGATAAAAGCAGCAGCCGACATAAGGTCTGCCCACTTGCTGTTTTTGCTCATTGTTCCCGAAACTTTCTTTTGCACCTTTTTGATAAGTATCGGAATAAGAATAAGAGGCATAACACTTCCCAGGGTCATAACCCATGCGACCGCAGAAAAAACGGTGGGGTCTGTCACCGAATCTACGCCGACCGCTTCAAGAGCAGCCTCCGCTGCAGCTGTTTCATAAGAAATTGAGCCGATAACGGTGAGTCTTATCCAGGGAAGAACATAGCCCAGATAGCCTGCAAGAGCAATGACCGTAACCGCTATACCTATTGCAGGTGCGACGGAAAAAATTGCGCTTGATGTAACGGTGCTTTTAAGCTTTTCTGTTGTGATACCGAGCTCTTTACCTCTTGACCAAGCCTTTTTCAAAAAGAAAAGTGATTGCAGAATAACAAAGGCTATGATTGCAAGAACCAGTATCAGCATAAGTGAATCTGATTTGAAATCTGATAACATTTTAAATCCTCCGTTTTTAATTCATCACACTGACAATTTAATACAGTGATATTATCATTTATAATAGCACTCAAAGAAAAATTAGTCAACCGATAAAGAAAAATACAAGAATTTTTCTTTGACATTGGCGACATATATGGTATAATAACCTCACGCCGTTATGAAAAACCAATTTCATCGGTTTCGGCTCCTTCTTCGGTTATGTTTCTTACTCTCTTTTCATATATATTAACAGGTGATTTATATGTCAGAAAAGAGAAACAGAACACAAAAAGCTTCACAAACCGTTGATTATTATACCGTGGTGATAATCGGACAGTTTTTCATCTGTCTGCTTTTGAGCTTACTGCTTTACCTGTTATTTCAATTCGGCGGAGGCTTCGGAGCTTCCCTGAAAGAGCGTTTTAATATTATTCTCGGTGAAAAGGGAACCGAAAGTCTTTCAGCTATGGCTGAAGAAGTTTTTTCCTTTTTTGCTGACAGTGATGTTGATCTGGCAGTAAACGGCGACACTGTAACCGATGCAGAGCTTTACGGTATGGGCGGCGAGGATATAGAGCTTTATG
This sequence comes from Acutalibacteraceae bacterium, assembly GCA_045537485.1. GTDB lineage: Bacteria > Bacillota > Clostridia > Oscillospirales > Acutalibacteraceae > UBA6857. The sequence continues at coordinate 17,696 of JAZSPQ010000051.1, forward strand.
AGGCCGCTGAAAAAACGAGCTTTGCGCCCTTTGTTACAACAGACACCGTACTGAATCCCATTGAAAACGGAAGATATACCTCTTATTTCGGTTACCGTACCAATCCTATAACCGGCGAATGGAGCTTCCATACAGGCCTTGATATTGCCGCAAGTGAAGGAACAAACATAAGAGCAGCGCTGAAGGGTCAGGTTACAAAGGTCGGCGAGGACGGCAGAGCAGGTAAATATGTTTTTCTCACCCACAGTGACGGCTTTCAGACCTTTTACTGCCACTGCAGTGAAATTCTTGTTGAAGAGGGAATGTATATAAACAAAGGCGAAACCGTAGCAAAGGTCGGCACAACGGGCTGGTCAACAGGCCCCCATCTGCATTTTGAATTCCGACGTGACGGCATAAGACTGAACCCTCTCTGGGCTTTGGAAAATGATCGCTGAAATCGGCAAAACCAGGATTAAGCTGAATTTTTCCTTTGTGGCCACGGTCACTTTTATGTTATACTTGTGTGATGAAAAAGTTGTGCTGTGTGCTTTTTGCGCTTCGCTTTTTCACGAGAGCGGTCACCTTTTTATAATGCGGCTTTTCGGAGAAGCCCCATCAAATATTGAGCTGGGCGTTTTCGGCATCAGAATCGACCGTCCCGCCATTAACTGCCTTTCATATAAAAAAGAGGCTCTTATTGCTTTGGGAGGTATAATCTTTAACCTTTTTGCCGCAACATTCTTTTTTATATGCTATACTTTTCTGAACAAGGAAATTTTCTTACTGCTTATTGCAGTCAATATTCTTGTGGCGCTTATTAACTCGGTACCAAATGAATTTCTTGATCTGGGAAGAGCTCTGCATTTTTTTCTCTTAAGCTTTTTAAGCGAGCAACGGGCTGAATATATAATCCGCACCCTATCGGTTATATTCACTGCTTTATTCACTCTTTTCTGGCTTGTTTACAGTATTTTTGTTAAGTTTAATATCAGCCTCAGCGCTGTTACCCTATATCTTATTATAATGACATTCAAAAGAAAGGTCGATAAATAAATGATAACTAAAGAAGTTGAAAAAATACTCCCCCTTGTGCAAAAGCCGGGCAGATACACCGGCGGCGAGCTCAACAGCGTTGTCAAGGACAAAAGCAAGGTCGACTTGCGCTACGCCTTCTGCTTCCCCGACAGCTATGAAATCGGCATGTCGCATCTGGGAATCAAAATTCTCTACTCAGCCGCAAACGAGAGAGAGGATGTCTGGTGCGAGAGAGTCTTTGCCCCCTGGCACGATATGGAAAAGGAAATGCGTGAGAGAAACATTCCTCTTTACGCCCTTGAAAGCGGTGACCCCTTAAAGGATTTCGACCTTATAGGCTTCACTCTTCAGTATGAGCTTTCCTACACCAACGTACTGAATATGCTTGACCTTGCAGGTCTTCCCGTAAGAGCAAAAGACAGAACCGCCCTTACACCGATCATAGTCGGCGGCGGTCCCTGCGTATGCAACCCTGAGCCTATGGCTGATTTCTTTGATATATTCTCCTTAGGCGACGGTGAAGAGGTTTCTGATGAGCTTTTTGACCTTCTTATCGCTTGTAAAAATGAAGGTACAACAAAAGATGAATTTCTCAGAAGAGCGGCTCAGATAAAGGGTATTTACGTGCCCTCGCTTTACGATATAAGCTACAATGAAGACGGTACGGTAAAGGCTATCACACCAAAAGAAACCGCTCCCGAAAAGGTGACAAAGAGAGTTGTTGCTGACCTTGATAAGGTACACTACCCCGAAAAGTTTATTGTACCCTTTGTGGAAGTAGTGCACGACAGAGTTGTGCATGAAATACTCCGCGGCTGTATAAGAGGCTGCCGCTTCTGTCAGGCAGGTTTTATTTACAGACCTATAAGAGAAAAAAGTGCAGACACAATAAATACCCAATGTCAGAAGCTTTGCCACAGTACGGGCTACGACGAAATTTCTCTTTCTTCCCTTTCGACAAGTGACTATACTCATCTTGAGGAGCTTATGGAAAAGCTTTTGAGCTGGACAGAAAAGGAAAAGGTCAACATTGCTCTCCCCTCTTTGCGTGTGGATAACTTCTCAGATAAACTTATGGGATATCTCAGTAAGGTACGCCGCAGCGGTCTTACCTTTGCTCCCGAGGCGGGCACTCAGAGACTGCGTGATGCCATAAATAAAAACGTCACCGAGGAAGAGGTTCTTTCAACCGCAAGAAAATCCTTCCAAGGCGGTTGGACTGCCGTTAAGCTTTATTTTATGCTTGGTCTGCCCACAGAAACCTACGACGATGTTGCAGGCATCGCAGACCTTGCACAGAAGGTAGTAAACGAATTTTATAATAACCCCGATAAACCTAAGGGAAAGGGTGTTCAGGTAAGCATCAGTGTAGCTTCCTTTGTGCCCAAGCCCTTCACACCCTTCCAGTGGGAGGCTCAGGACACTATCGATGAGCTTATAAGCAAGCAGAATCACCTGCTTTCAAGCATAAAGACAAAGAAAATCAGTGTCAGCTACCATAAGGTTAATATCAGCTTCCTTGAGGGCGTTATGGCAAGAGGTGACAGACGTCTTTGCGATGTTATTGAAGTAGCATGGAAGAAAGGCTGCAAGTTCGATTCATGGGATGACAGCTTCCGCTTTGACACTTGGCTGGAAAGCTTCGAAGAATGCGGAATTGACCCGATTTTCTATACAAGCAGAAAACGTGATTATGAGGAAGTTCTCCCTTGGGATCACCTTGACTACGGCATAAGAAAGCAGTTCCTTATAAATGAAAGTAAAAAAGCGTACGAGAGTAAGACTACTCCACACTGCCGCATAAAATGCGCAGGCTGCGGAAGCAATATGATAAACGGAGGTGAATGTGATGCGATGCGTAAGAGTATGGTTTAAAAAAATGGGGATGAGCCGCTATGTATCACATCTTGACCTTATGCGTGCTATGACACGTGCCGTAAGACGTGCCGAGGTACCTTTATGGTACACCGAGGGCTTTAACCCTCATCCCTACATCACATTTGCACTCCCTCTCTCTCTTGGTATGGAAAGCCTTTATGAAAGCATGGATATGCGAATTGAAGGCGACAGCACCAACGAGGATATTTTCAGTATGCTCAAGGACACAATGCCCCCGGGAATTGAAATTGTAAGCGTTGAAAACCCCTTCAACGACCCGAAGGAAATAACCTACGGTGAGTTTGACATATTCTTTGATTGCGAAAAGGATACAGACAAGCTTCTTTCTCTTATAAAGGAAATGCTTTCTGCTGATGAGCTTATCGTTCAGAAGCTCGGCAAAAAAGGCAGACACAAGGTGCTCAAGGATATTAACCTTATTGAATTTATCAAGGATTACAAAATCGGAAGTCTCGGTGACAGAATTAAGCTCAGCCTAATTCTTCCTGCCGGCAGCACAACAAACGTGAACCCGTCACTTCTTGCCGATGAGGTTCAGAAAAGATTCGGCGACGGTGTTGCATACACGGTTGTAAGAAAAAGGCTCTTGCTTGAAAATATGGAAAGCTTCAGATAACACTAAGGGGCTGTTGCATTAAGATGCAGAAGGCATTTTCTTCACCCCGAAGCCGTATATTTATACTGCTAGAGGGTGAAAAAACGACTAAAAAAGCAATTAAACCTTTCGTGCAACAGTGAAAGCCTTTCTTTTAACAAAAAAACAGATGTATTCACGGCAAATTTCCGTCTCTGAATACATCTGTTATATTTTTGCTTTTTGTTCTGCGCTTTATACAACAGTCCCTTCACTATTATTTCTTTTCAGGTGCAACTGTTACCGTTGCCGTATAAACACCGTAAATCCAACAATCCTCTGCCTGATCACTCAGAATAGAAATGTTAGAAACCTCTATGCTCTGAGGCTCTCTTTGGGAATGATCAAGATCGGAAACATTGATTTCTATCCATATATCTTCCTGTGTGATTTTTTCAATGCTTTCGGCAGGGCCTATCACGGTTATAGCATTAAGTCCGCCGCTTTCAAAATTCACATTGTAGCTGTAGCCGCTTTTTTCATTGATAAAATGCACTCTGCTTTGGCTGCCATCTATAGTTCTTCTGCTCATATCCGAAAAATCAACGGTAACCGTAAACTCCTCAATATCATCCACGAGCATATTAAAGCCTGATGTGCTGTCAGCCTTAAAGGTCAGAACCTCAACTTTGTTTGACAGTTCTCTGAAATCTACAGTTCCCACAATATACTGGGTTCGTGAGTTTACATCGTTTGCATTGCTCTGTATTTTAACTTTTTCAGGATTGACGGTTATATTATCACCCTGAGCGCTGTAAGCAGACGGCTCATTTATATACTTGATAACCGTCGGAATCTCCCTCTGGGATTCAACCGTAATCGTCACAGTGGGCGGATTGGTTTCAAGCTCGGGGCAGGACAGATAGTATGAATCTGCTGTACCGTTGAATTCGTATTTCACTGCGGCGGATACGGTCTTTGTTGCAGTAAGCGGCAATAGATCGTCGTCCAGCTCCGCCTGAAAATAAACATTGTTAAGCTGACTGACTATTGTTTCAGGGCCTGTAATTTCAACGGTTTTCGGGTAGGCTACCAGATCTCCGATAATATAATTCTCGTCTATGAGTCCTTCCTCATCATTAAGAAGCTGGGCTTTCACATTAAATTTACCCGTAATTTCCCTATCGTAATAAACAGCTATGGTTGAAGGTATAACCGATACAATCTGTGCGTTACCGTTACCCTTGCCGTTTGCAAATCGGGCATTCAGAGAAAGAACCTTATAGCCTGCTGAATCCACATATACCTCTGAGGTGGTAACTATTATATCGTCTTTGTTTATTACATTTGAATTTATGTTGTATGCCTTACCTGAAATTTCAACATCAACATAAAGCTGGTCTTCGTCAACAAAGTATTTGTAATCGGAATCCTCCTCGGCATTTTCGCTGAGTGTGATTTTTACATCGCTGATAACTCTTGCAATATCCGTGCTGTAATTTATTTTGACCGTTGCCCATATTGTAATGGCAAGAACAATAGAAAAAAACAGAAGAAACTTGTTGTTGTATATCAGTTTTTCGGTTAAACCCTTTTTTCCTTTTTTCATTGCTTCTTCCTCCGACGTATTATCTTGTTTCCGGGCTTCTCATCGTCGTCTGTAATAAGGAAATCCGTCAGGCTTGCCAACAGCTCACCGAGAGACACGCCTCTGATAAGCTCGCCGCCCTGTGCAACGGAGATTTTGCCTGTCTCTTCGGAAACAATAATCACCATAGCATCACTTTGCTCGCTCATACCCACGCCTGCTCTGTGTCTTGTTCCTAATTCAAGGCTGAGCTCGGACTGTGTAAGGGGAAGAATACAGCCTGCAGAGTGGATTCTGTTATCCCTGATAACCACAGCACCGTCATGAAGAGGGGCTTTCGGGAAAAAGATATTTTCAACAATGGGTGCACTCACGGCGGAATCAACTCTTGCTCCCGAAGCTACAACATCCTCAAGAAGCACTGTGCCCTCAACAACAATAAGAGCACCCACCTTTTTATCACTCATGTTGGCAACAGCCTTGGATATATTTGAGATACAGTTATGAATTTCGTCATTGGCATCCGCTTTTGATCTGACAATAAATTTAAGATAGCGCTTGAAATCTCCTCTGCCTACACTTTCAACAGCCTGTCTGATTTCAGGCTGAAAGAGAAGCAGCATAACAATAACGATATCTGCAAAAACCTGACTGAAAAGATAGCTGGTCGTTGACATATTAAGTGCCGACACAACAAAGAACACCACAGCCATAAAAACAATACCCTTAACAAGGTGGAAGGCTCTCGTCTGCCTGACAAGCTTGATGCAATAGTAAAGAATAAAGGCAACAAGAGCAATATCTATGATATCATACCATTCAACTGAGCCGATAAGAGACCATGCTCCACCGACAATCTTTTCAATTACACCGGTCATACTTTCCTCCGAAATTTTATACTGTAGGTTAATTTTCAATATAGAACAAACATTTTTCCATTCTTATTGTTTATTGTATCATAAAATTTTGTTTAATGCAATTTTATTCAGATAAAAAGACAAATTTTTAACATCTTTTTTTGTGTTGAAGGGACCCACACTTACCCTTACGGTACCGCTTACTTCCGTACCGTAGCTTTTGTGGGCAAGATGCGAACAGTGGTAGCCTGCTCTGAGAGCTATATTTGCCCTGTCCGCAAGCTCGGCAACCTGCTCGCTATGGTAACCTCTGATATTAAAGGACAACAGATTAGTCTTATTACTGCTGTGCATATTGCCGTAAACCGTCATCTTGGGTATTGAATATAAATCCTCTTTTAAAACAGCTGTAAGCTCTGCCTCTTTTTGTAAAATTCCGTCCTCTCCCCTGACCGAAATGAAGTCAAGTCCCGCTTTAAGTCCTGCTATGCCGGGCAAATTGACCGTTCCGCTTTCCAGCCTGTCCGGGTAGAAGGAGGGCTGATCAAGGCTCAGGGAATTGCTCCCCGTTCCGCCTGTTATAAGCTCCCTGACAACTACAGAGTCGCTCATAAGCAGCGCGCCCGTACCCATAGGCCCCATAAGGCCCTTATGTCCGGGAAGGCAAAGGATATCTATCCCCAGCTTTTTCATATCGAGGCGGTGACTTCCTGCCGCCTGAGCACCGTCAACGATAAACAAAACGCCCTTTCCCTTTAAAGCATCGGAAATTTCTTTCAGCGGTAAAAGAGTACCGAACACGTTGGACACCGCCGTGCATATAACCGCTTTGGTATTCTTTTTTATGAGCATTTTAAGATTTTTCAGGCTTTTTTCAGTGTTTTCGGGCTCAACGGTAAAAATATCATAGGTGATCAAGCCTTCCTTTTTCATAGCATATACGGGGCGCAGCACCGAATTATGCTCAAGGCTTGAAATAATCACATGGTCGCCCCTGTTAAGGCTGCCCCTTATTGCCGTATTCAACGCAGCCGTACAGTTGTTTACAAAAACCACGCGTTCACTGCTGCAGGAAAACATATCGGAAAGTGCCTGCCTTGTTTCATAGACCTTCTTGCCTGCTTTCATAGTCAGGGAGTGACCTCCTCGGCCCGGATTGGCACCGTAAAGACTCATCGCCTCGTTAACCGCCCTCAGTACGCTTTGGGGCTTAGGAAAGGTGGTTGCCGCATTGTCAAGATAAATCATAATCTCTCACGGTAGCTTTCCACGCCCAGGTTCTTAATGTGGTTTCTTGTGATTATATCATAGGCATCCCATATATTTCCCTTGACAAAAAGTGCATAATTACACCCCTGCTTATGGTTCGGATTAGGGTTGCGTCTAAGGTTTGCTTTGATTGAATTCTGAGCCAGAAGCCGAACCGCTTTTTCGCCGTAGGTCTGACTCTCGAATTTTATATATGTGTAATTCATTCGCTTCCTCTCCTTTTAATAGTATATGTTCCATTATATGTTTTCAATAAAATTGCCGTTACCGTGTTGACCTCAGGTTTTCAATGGTATATACTTGAAGCAATCAGTTTTAGGAGACGGTAATTTATGAATCTTAAATTCAATAACAGTAAATTTAAAATAATGCAGATTGCCGATATTCAGGAAAAAGTACCTCTCAATCCCGATACGGTAAAGCTCATAGACCTTGCCCTCCAAAGAGAAAAGCCTGATCTCGTTGTTTTAACGGGCGATCAGGTTCAGGGCTACTCCGCCTGCTACCGTGAGGATGCGGAAAAAAAGGCTGAAATCTGTATCGACTCCTTTCTGGAGCCTATCGTCAAAAGAAATATCCCCTTCTGCTTTACCTTCGGCAACCACGATGACGACTGCCGTGTAAGTAAGGAAAAACAGCTTGAATTTTACGCAAAGCATAAAAGCTGTGTAGTGCCCCACGAAGCAGACCGCCTTGACGAGGGCACATATACCCTTAGAATAAAAAGCAGCGATGAAAGCAAGGATGTTCTTGCCCTATATCTTATTGACACAGGCAAAAAGAACAGTGACGGTGTTTATGAACCGCTGAAAAAGGAAAGAATAGAATGGCTTTCAGCTATAAGAGAAAAAAACGGGTATATTCCCGCTATGGTCTTTCAGCATATTCCCTGCCCCGAATTTTATGATGTGATAAAAAAAGTGCCCCACTATAAACCGAGAGCAGTTGAAGGATTCCGTTCAAGAAAAGGCTATTATATACTTGAAAAGCCTCAGAAGGGCGAATTTATGAGAGAAAATCCTGCCTCGCCTGAGGTCAATAACGGTCAGTTTGAGGAAATTCTGAAGCATGATGATATTTTTGCCCTTTATGTAGGTCACGACCATAATAACAGCTTTAAACGAAAGTTCAAAGGCGTGGATCTGGGCTACACTCAAGGTGCAGGCTTCAACACCTACGGGCCTGGTAAAAACAGAGGCGTAAGAATCTTTCTTTTAGATGAAAACAACATAAAAGGCTATGAAACCTACACTGTTACAATGGGTGAGCTTTGCAGATACATTCCTGCAAAGCCATTGAAGGAATTTGCTCTTTCTCACTCCCCCTCCTCAATTGAGCAGGCTTTAAGCATTGCAAAAAAAATTGCCCTTGTCGGCGGTGTTGCCGCTTTAGGCATAGCGATTATTAAAAAAATCAGATAGCATGTAAAAGAGGCTGTTGCATTCAAATGTGCAACAGCCCCTTCATTTAATAATTATCTTCTATATAACCCAAGAAATCCGCAACGGCACCCTTATTACAGTGACAGGCATGATATTCGCAGATATTGTGAAGCTCCTTCGGCGCTTGCTTACAACAGGCAGGGTGGCTGACGGTACGGAGCATATCAAGGTCGTTATAATAATCCCCTATCGCACCGATGTTTTTCTCAGGAACCGAGATTATATTTGCAAGAGCCAGTACTGCATTTCCCTTGTGGGTTGTTTTATTAAGCATATCAAAGGAAAAGGATGTGGTGTCGATATATGCAAGATCGTTTGTTGTTACCGAATCAACGAATTCCCTTATTTTTCTTTTCAGCCACACAGGGCAAAAGAAAATTACCTTTCCCCATTTACCTGCGGGGACTTCTTCAATGCTTTTAACCCTTTTATGACTCAGCGAATCGAGCCACATCATAAACGGTGACATTATTTTCGGTCTTACAAGATATATCATATCGTCAGTAAAAACACCGATTTCAAGCTGAGGAAATCTTGCCATAGCCTTTTTTGCAACTTCAATACCGCTTTCGGGTATAGGATTAAACCAGACCATTTCTTCCTTCTGAAAATCGTATATACCCGCTCCGTTAAGTACGATAGCGGGAGTTTTCACATCGGGAAGTTTTTTATAATGAGGAGCAAGTGATTCAACACCCCTTGCCGAGCCTAAGGTGAAATTACCCTTCAGTTCGTGGACAAATCGGTCGATGGCTTTCGTGTTAACTACGGGGGTCCGCCTGAGCTTATTGTTGAGAGTTCCGTCAATATCCGACACTATAAGCCAATCGGAAAAGTCTTTATTTTTCATCTTTAACCTCAATAGTCATAAATTATGTTAGCCTTATATTTTTCTGCCATAGCCAGCAGCTCATCTTCGTTTAAATATGCGGTAGTACAGCCAACAGCTGTTACGCATTTACCGCCTGTTATATTACCGTAAAGCACACATTTTTCAACCGGCTCATCCTTCATAAGACCGTAAGCAAAGCCTGCAAAGAAAGCATCACCCGCACCCGTCGAATCAACACGGACAAACTCGTCAATGCTCTTAACATATATAAATTTTCCGTCCTTAAGAATAAGACAGCCGTCCTTATCCAGCTTGACAATGGGGGTATCGAGATATTCCTTAAGCACAAGCGCTGCCTTTTTCGGGTCTTCCTCACCCGTTATTATAACCGACTCTTTTCTGTTAGGTAAAAACCAATGGGCAATTTCAAGCATCGGCTTGTAGCTTTCAAGGCTCATTCCCTCAACGAAGCCTGTGTCAAGCACTATGACTGTGCCCTCATCCTTCAGCTTTTTATAGACATTGTTGTAGCTTTCGTGCATCGCCGCAACCTTGGCACCCTTAAGTGCATTGTAGAGCTCATCCTCGCTTACACAGCTCTCGCTGTTGCCGTAGGAAACAAAGGTACGGTCACCCGGAGTGATTGCAGCCGCAGTTATGTTAACTGCAATTTTGTCACCTTTATAAAGATTGACGGGCTCAACCCCGGCCTTTCTGAATTCCTCCAGAGCGAAGGCAGAGAACATATCCTCAGATAGCTCGGTGACGGTTTTACACTCAACGCCGAGTCTGCCCAGAGTTACCATTGTACCGGGAACTCCGCCGCCAAGGCACAGAGAAAATCTGTCGGTAAATATCTCTTCCCCTTCTTCGGGAAGTCGGGGCATATTTTCAAAAAGCAGATCTACATTTGTTTTTCCGAAGCCTGCTGCGAATGACATAGTTTTAAACATCTCCTTTTTTCAAAGAGCCAAGGGCCGAGGGCCGAGGGCCAAGTATGTTTTAATTATACCATCTGAGAAATAATTGTCAACCGTCCATTCTCATAAGTTCCTTTTTGAGCTTTTCGATTATCCGCTTTTCCAAGCGTGAAATATAGCTCTGAGATATACCCAGCATATCCGCCACCTGCTTCTGGGTATACTCCTTTGAGCCGAAAAGACCGAAACGCATTGTCATTATCTGCTTTTCTCTTTCCTCAAGCCCCTGAACAACCTTCAGAAGCTGACGTTTTTCATCTTTATATTCTATATTCCTGTTAACCACATCGTTATCAGAGCCCAGAACATCGCTTAAAAGAAGCTCGTTACCGTCCCAATCAACATTTAATGGCTCATCAAAGCTCATTTCATTTTTCTGATTGGCGGTTTTTCGCATATACATCAATATTTCGTTTTCAATACACCTTGAAGCATAGGTGGCAAGCTTTATTTTCTTTGAGGGGCAAAAGGTATTGACCGCTTTGATAAGTCCGATGGTTCCGATTGAAACAAGATCCTCAACGCAGATTCCCGTATTTTCAAACTTTCTTGCAATATACACAACAAGCCGCAGATTATGTATTATAAGCAGATCGGCACCTTTTTTATCACCCTTTTCAATCTCACTGAGAATTTCGTCTTCTTTTTCCTTCGACAACGGTGGCGGCAGATTTTCCGAGCCGTTGACATAGTAAACTTCCTCACTTTCAGTTGCGCCCGAAAAAAGGGCTTTAAGCTTTGATATCAGTTTTGTGAGCATATTCCTTCTCCCTTTCATTTAATGAGTTTTCAAATATATCACAGGGTAAAATACCGTCGTAATTGCCCTGCCTTATCTTGCTGTGAGTCAGAGCAACGGTGATATTATTTAAGCTGCAACTGTTTTTCAGCCCCCGTATTTCGATTTTTTCGCTAGTGAAGGCATAAAGCATCCCCTCCTGCGACACCGTACTGCAGGGTATAAGCCTGAATTTCAGCTTGCTTTCAAAAGGATTTTCCGGCACTGCATCTGAGAAAACATCCCTGCTGACTATCACTACGGGGCTTCCCGTATAGCAATCCGTCAGGCTGTTACCCGTATCTAAAAAGCAGTGACAGAAATAGCTTTTTCCCAAAGCGTGGATTTTGCAATCGTAAACCGTATCGGCCGGCGACTTGTGTCTGACAAATCTGTCTAGAAAGGACAGCACAAAATAGCACACAAGAGTCAAAAGCAGTAAAGTTACGGTGTCTATCTCAAAATACACTATAGAGCTGTTATAATACATACCCTTGGGCATTACAAAGAGCCATAAGGCAAGCATAAGACCGCCGAAGACAAAATTCACAAGAAAAAATGTGAGATAAGCCTTGAAAAACTGCTTTTTATTCATCCTGCCGAAGGCTATGAGAAGCATCAGGGCGGAAAACGCAAGCTTTGAAAGGCTGATAACAGTGTCGCTGATATTCGGTATCAGTATTATCAGAGCGTAAAAGCCTGACAGCACCGACGATACGAGCACACGAGGTCGGGATTTTTGTTTTTTGCAGAATATTGCGGTCAGCGACAGAAGACCGTAGGTTATGTAAATATTTATTATCACAAGCACATCGGCATAAATTACTCTTGTCATAGCATCACCCTTATTATTATAGTTTTTCAGGGCAATATAATATGTCGGATAAAAGGATAAAAAAAATTCCTCACTGTAACAGTGAGGAATTATCTTTTTATTTGTTTTCTTATATTCCGAAAAGGAAGAGAAGAGCTGATACCAAAGCGAGCACGAAGAAAATAACGCCGCAAATCTTTGTCCAGAATGAAAGCTTTGCTTCCATTGTTCTGCTCTTATTCTTGCCGAAGAAGGTTTCTGCTCCGCCGCCGATTGCGCCTGAAAGGCCCTTCTGCTTACTTTCCTGAAGACAAACAAGAATGATGATAATAATTGATACTATGATACTTAAAATTGATAATACATATTGAAGAGTAGTCATCTGTTAAACCTCCGATAATTTTATACTATGGTATTTTATCACAACAGCAAATTAAAAGTCAATAGCCTGCGCAGATTTTTTACCCGTTTTATCGGCTCTTTTATCGGAATTTCCTTTTCCTGCTTCAAAAAGAGCGTCTGCCTCTTCTTTAACTGCTTCTTTTGTGATAACAAGCTTACCTTCATAGCCTGCTGAAGGCAGGTCATACATATATTTCACCAACAGCTTTTCCATAATAGAGCGAAGGCCTCTGGCACCTGTTTTTGCCTGAAGAGTTTTTTCGGCGATTGCCTTAAGAGCATCTTCTGTAAACTCGAGCTCAATACCGTCAAGGGAGAAGATGTACTGATACTGCTTGATAAGGGCATTCTTAGGCTCAGACATAATTCTGATAAGTGATGCCTCATCAAGGTCGTCAAGAGCCGTGATAACAGGAAGTCGACCCACAAGCTCGGGAATAAGTCCGAATTTTACAAGATCGTGGTGGATAACCTTGTGCATTATCTTGCTTTCCTCGATTTCCTGCTTGCTCTTTATCTTAGCACCGAAGCCGAGACCTGAGTTGCCCATTCTCTTTTCAACTATTCTCTCGATACCCTCAAAGGAGCCTGCACAGATGAAAAGAATGTTGGTGGTGTCAATCTGAATGAACTCCTGCTGAGGATGCTTTCTGCCGCCCTGAGGAGGTACATTTGAAACAGTACCTTCAAGGATTTTCAGAAGTGCCTGCTGAACGCCCTCACCGCTTACATCACGGGTAATTGAGGTGCTTTCGCCCTTTCTTCCTATCTTGTCGATTTCGTCAACATAGATAATGCCTCTTTCAGCCTTTTCAACATCGAAATCCGCAGCCTGAATAAGTCTGAGAAGGATGTTCTCAACGTCTTCACCTACATAGCCTGCCTCGGTAAGAGTTGTGGCGTCGGCTATTGCAAAGGGTACGTCAAGAATCTTGGCAAGGGTCTGAGCGAGCATAGTTTTACCCACACCTGTAGGACCCAGCATAAGTATGTTGCTCTTTGTGATTTCTATATCACTGTCGGAATCCATATAAATTCTCTTGTAGTGATTGTAAACGCCTACGCTCAGAGCCATTTTTGCCTCTTCCTGACCGATTACATACTCGTCAAGAAGTGCCTTGATTTCGTGCGGCTTCTTTAAGTTGGTAAGCTCTGTGTTGATTTCCTTTTTATTCTCCTGCGCCTCGTCGTCAATAATATTGCGGCAGAATTCTATACATTCATCGCAGATATATACGCCGGGACCCGCAATAAGAGTTTTAACCTCTGTCTGGGTCTTTTTGCAGAAAGAACATCTGACGCCCTTTTCTTTGATGTCACCGTCTCGTGCCATATAATAACCCCTTCCTTAAAAGGAATATTAGTCTCTCTTGTCGAGCACCTTGTCAACAAGACCGTATTCAAGAGCTTCCTGAGCGGTCATAAAGTTGTCACGCTCTGTATCCTGAGCGATGGTGTCGATATCCTTGCCTGTATTTTCGGCAAGAATCTTATTGAGCTTTGCCTTGGTTCTGAGAATATGGTCAGCAACTATCTTGATGTCGGTTGCCTGACCCTTTGCACCGCCCGAGGGCTGATGAATCATAATCTCACTGTTGGGAAGAGCGTATCTCTTGCCCTTTGCACCTGAGGAAAGCAGGAATGCACCCATACTTGCGGCAAGGCCCATACAGATAGTCGAAACATCACACTTGATATACTGCATTGTATCGTAAATAGCCATACCTGCAGTTACTGAGCCGCCGGGGCTGTTGATATAAAAGCTGATATCCTTTTCACTGTCCTGACTTTCAAGGAAAAGAAGCTGCGCAACAACAAGTGAAGCTGTTGTATCGTTAACCTCATCGGAAAGCACGATAATTCTGTCGTTGAGAAGTCTTGAATAAATATCAAACTGGCGTTCGCCGCGGTTTGTCTGTTCTACTACATAAGGTACTAAAGCCATAGTATTGCCTCCTTAAAAATAATAATAATGCCAAGAGAGGAACTGCAAATTTTACAGTTCCACCCTATTGTAGCTATTATTGGTTAAATTTAACTTAAATTATTCAGCGTCTGCTTCTTCCTTCTTGGCTCTGGGCTTTCTTGCTGTTGTAACCTTTGCGTTATCCTTTACAAAGCCGATTGCCTTTTCATTGAGAAGGTCATGTCTGAGACCGTCAGCGGGAACAAGCTCCTTGATCTTGTCCTTTTCCATCTGATAGCGCTCTGCAAACTTGTCGTATTCAGCCTCAAGCTCTTCGTCAGTAACCTCGAGAGATTCTGCCTTTGCGATTGCTTCAAGAGCAAGACGAACCTTAACATTCTTTTCTGCGCTTTCCTTCATATTCTCTCTGTATGCTTCAATTGTCATACCTGAATACTGAAGATATGTCTGGAAGTTCATACCCTGCATTGAAAGTCTGTAGTCGATATCTCTGATCTGATTGTCGATTTCAGTTTCAAACATACATTCGGGGATTTCTCCCTTTACATTTTCTGCGAGCTTTTCAAGAAGCTGACTCTCGATTTCTCTTGAGTTTTCCTCTTCCTTATGATCCTTGATTTCCTTTTCAATGCTCTTCTTAAGGTCTGCTACTGTATCGCAGTCTGCTGCCTCCTGAGCGAAGTCGTCATCAAGCTCGGGAAGCTCCTTAACCTTGATTTCGTGAAGCTTGATCTTGAAAACTGCATCCTTATCAGCAAGATCAGGTGTATACTCTGTGGGGAACTTAACGTTTACGTCGAATTCCTCGCCTACATTGTGACCTGCAACCTGCTCCTCAAAACCGGGGATGAACTGACCTGAGCCGAGTGTAAGCTCATAGTTTTCACCCTTGCCGCCTGCGAAAGCAACACCGTCAACAAAGCCTTCAAAGTCGATAACTGTGATGTCACCGTCCTTGGCTGCTCTGTCTTCAACGGAAACAAGACGTGCATTTCTTTCTCTGAGCTGCTCGATTCTTTCACCAATTTCTTCCTCGGTTGCTTCAACCTTCTTCTTTGTAGCCTTGAGCTCCTTGTATTCTGTTACTTCGATTTCGGGCTTAACGAAAAGCTCGACAACAAGCTCTACGCCGTTTTCGCCGATTTCCTTAACGTCAGCACTCTTTGTGCCTACAACCTCAAGACCTGCCTCGTTGGCTGCATCTGTAACTGCGTCTGCATAGATAAGGTCAAGTGCATCCTCATAGAGCCAGCCCTTACCGTAAAAATTCTCAGCCATCTTGCGGGTTACCTTGCCCTTGCGGAAGCCGGGAAGCTGAATCTTATTCTTCTGCTTGAGGAAAGCCTTGTTCTGTGCTGCATCGAAATCTTCAGCTGAAATAGCGATTTCAAGAGCGTAAACATTTGTTTCAACGTTGTTTGATGATTTTAACATTTCTGAACTCCTATCCTCGGGTCGGGCAAATTACATAGCCCATATAAACCCAATATACATTTTAACCTGTGTATTATACCACAATAAATAAAAATTTCCATAGTTTTTTTAAATTTTTTCGATAATTCGGGGGCAAAACTGAAGAAAATCCGCCGAAACAAGAGAAAAATCTATTCCGTCCACCTCATTCTGCACCGCATACAGGCAGCTGCCGCCGTGAAGATGTCCGTAAAAGCACCTTTTTATACCGTGACGGATAAGCACCTCCATAATCTCATCGCACTTCTGTTCCTGAGAAAGCGGCGGATAGTGAAGGAAGACTATCAGCTCACCGCCGAGTTTTTTACCCTCTTCTATAGAGCGGTCTATTCTTGCCGCTTCCCTTGCGATAACCTTTTTATCAAGGCCTGTCTGAGCATCATAAAACCAGCCGCGGCTTCCGCAGATTGTGAAATCTCCAACCCTGAAGGCATTGTTATGGAGAATCTCTATACTGTCAAATCCCTTTTCCCTAAGGTAAGTATCCATCTTCCTTTTGGTAGTCCACCAATAGTCGTGGTTACCCTTCAGAATTATCTTTTTGCCGGGCAGATTATGAAGAAAACGGAAATCCTCCTCAGCGCCTTCGAGGCTCATTGCCCATGAGATGTCACCGGGGATAACCACCGTATCCTCATCCTTTACAACGGCACGCCAATTCTTTTCAAGGCGGTAGACATAATCAGTCCAGCCGCCGAAAATATCCATCGGCTTATCGGTACTGAAGGAAAGGTGTGTGTCGCCTATTGCATATATTGACAAATGACGTCACTCCTTATATGCCAAGCATATTGTAAACCATATTTATCATATCTTCCTTGTTGCAGCAATCGGTAAATCTCGGTGCCTTACCCTTGAGCGTTGCAAGCTGGTCGGGACATTCCTCGCCTGTTGCTTCTTTGAGAAGGTCAACCTGCTCGAATTCGTCTGCATCTGCAGGAATTTCACCCTTGACCGCCTTAAGCACGGCAGCAGAGAATTTGTAGGGGTTAGCGGTTGAAGCAATAACCGCTTCTCTCTTATCCCCTGTTTCCTTTACATACTCGTCATAAACCTTGACGGCAACTGCAGTATGTGTATCGCAGAGATAGCCCTTATCAAAGTATTCCTTGATAGTAGCGGCAGTTTCTGCATCGTCGCAGCAGCCTGCATCAAAGAGCTCTGTAATCTTTGCCCTTACGCCGTCACAGATTTCATACTTACCGTCCTTTGAAAGCTCAGACATCCACTCACGGATTGTAGCATCGTTTTCGTCTGCAAGGTGGAAGAGAAGTCTCTCAAGGTTTGAGGAAATAAGAATATCCATTGAGGGTGAGGTTGTTGTATAGAAGCTTCTGTTTCTGTTGTAAACACCTGTTTTAAGGAAATCGGTGAGAACATTATTGGCGTTTGAAGCACAGATAAGCTTACCTACGGGGATACCCATTTTCTTTGCATAGTATGCGGCAAGAATGTTGCCGAAGTTACCTGTGGGAACAACAACGTTCATCTCTTCGCCGTTTTTGATTATGCCCTGCTCGATAAGATCGCAGTAGGCTGAAATGTAATATACAATCTGAGGAACAAGTCTGCCCCAGTTGATTGAGTTTGCCGAGGAGAACATCATTCCCTTTTCCTCAAGCTTTGCGGCAACGTCCTTATCGGTGAAGATAGCCTTAACGCCGCTCTGTGCGTCGTCAAAGTTGCCGTTGATAGCACATACGCTTACATTTTCACCTGCCTGAGTTGTCATCTGAAGCTTCTGCATGGGGCTTACGCCGTCGTTGGGATAGAAGACCATAATCTTTGTGCCCGGTACATCCTTGAAGCCTTCAAGAGCAGCCTTACCTGTATCGCCTGAGGTTGCAACAAGAATAACGATAGTCTTGTCGGCAACAGTCTTTTTAGCCGCAGTTGTAAGAAGATAGGGAAGAAGCTGAAGCGCCATATCCTTGAATGCGCAGGTAGGACCTCTCCATAACTCGAGGATGTTTTTGCCGTCGGCAGTTCTCTTTATGGGAGAAACCTTTTCACTTGAGAATTTGCCCTCAGCATAAGCACCGCTTACGCACATATCAAGCTCCTCTGCTGTGTAATCTGTAAGATAGAGAGCGAGAATTTTCTTTGCTCTTTCAATGTAGCTCAGAGGAACAAGTGAATCGATGAATTCCTTTGAAATTGCAGGGATTTCGGTGGGTACGAAAAGACCGCCGTCCTTTGAAATACCCTGAGCAATAGCCTCGGCTGATGAAACCTTTACATTCTTATCTCTTGTACTTGTATAAAGCATAGTTTTTTACCTCCAAAAAGAGATTTTTATAATCGTTTTATTTTAACACACTAAAACAAAAAAGTAAAGTTATAATTTATCTTTAAAGAACTTTTCGGCATTTAAGTGAAAAACCTTGTCTGTTATTTCCTTTCCCATATCACTTTCGCATAAAAAGGAATAAAGCTCTCCCACTTTTTCCAAGCCTGAAAGCTCGTAATGAATTCTGCAACCGTCAAAATCACTGCCGAGTGCCACAGAGTTTTCTCCGCCCAAGGAAAGTATATGGCAGATGTGACGATAGAGTTTTTCTCTGCCACCCTCTATGAAGTCCTCGCATAAAGGTACGCCGATAAGACCGCCCCGGGAGATAATTTCTTTAATCTGCCAATCCTTAAGATTACGTTTGTGAGGCATCAAGGAATAACAACCGCTATGAGAAGCCACAAAGGGCACAGAAGAAAAACGGACAACATCCTTAAAGCCGTCCTCATTAAGATGAGAAACATCAACAGTGACTCCTCTTCTTTCCATTTCTCCGATTGCCGATTTTCCGAAGGGTTTTAGCCCCTCTTCACTGTTTGCACCTACTCCATAGCCCAGCTCGTTTTCACCGTTCCAGGTGAGAGTCATCATTTTTACGCCCTTATTGGCGAAATACGGTATATTATCAAGTTCCCCCATGAGTGCAGAGCCGTTTTCTATTGTCAGCACAGATATCAGGTTGTCCTTTTTTCCTTTTACAAGCTCTTTACGGTAAAAATCAATGATTTTGTTGCAAAAAGAAAAAGCAGACCTGCCTTTGAATTTATCGTCAATCCAAACAGCAAAGCACTGCTTATAGTTTTTTATGTTTTCCGCTTTTTTAAGGTTTATATGCAACCTTCCGTCATATAGTCTTTGATTTTCAGTGTATGCTTTCACAAGTGTATCACAGTGAAGGTCGAAAAGGGTTATAGCTATCACTCCCGTTAGCAATTATAGTAGCCGGTAGTCAGTAGTCGTGCGGTGAAATTGTAACGCCTCCCCGCCGAATTTACTCGTTTTCACAGCAAACATATCTGGTTTTGCATATCGAAGATTGCACACGCTTGACAATTTTCTGAAATTCACCTATTTTTGCGGAACTTACTGCTTGTTACTTACTACTTACTGCTTTACATCTCCCTTTATCGGCTCATCCGTTCAAATCGAATGCGGACTTAATGTGATTGAATTTATATATTCTGCCTTCAGTCTGAAAGACCTCGAAAACATCAAAGCGAGGCTGCTTTTCCGTTTCGTTTTTCAGCATATAATCCTCAGCGGTGAGAATAATTTTCTGCTGTTTTCTGTAATCCACAGCCTCTTTGGGTGCAGTCATCGAGTCGGCCTTACGGGTTTTGACCTCAATAAAAAGTATATACTCCTCATTTTCGGCAATAATATCTATTTCACCGTGACGGCTGTGATAGTTGCGTTCTATCGCATATCCCTGCTTTTTAAAGTAATTCTCGGCGAAGTTCTCACCGAGATTACCTGTTATCCGTTTTTCCGTTGCCATATTATTCACCGAGAATTTTCTTGAGAAAAGTGCGGCGGTGCTCGTCACATATACCGTACTTTTCAATCATTTCATAGTGAAGCTTTGTGCCGTAGCCCTTATGCTTTGCAAACTGATATTCGGGGTACTTCTCATCGACCTCACGCATATATCTGTCCCTTGAGACCTTGGCAAGAATTGATGCGGCGGCTATGGATATACTCTTGGCATCACCCTTGACTACAGTTCTTTCCTCACAAGGAAGCCCCGGCCTCTGGTTGCCGTCAATAAGGGCAATGTCACATTTTATTCCGAGCCCCTCATAAGCCCCTCTCATTGCCATAAAGGTCGCCTGAAGGATATTCACTTCGTCGATAGTTTTCGCATCGACCATACATACAGAATATGCTACTGCTTTTTCTTTTATTACCTCAAAAATAAGCTCTCTTTTCTTTTCGCTTATCTTTTTTGAATCGTTTATCCCTTCAATTTCACAGTCCAAAGGCAGAATAACAGCGGCGGCGCAGACCGGTCCGCAAAGGGGACCTCTACCCGCCTCGTCAATACCGCAGACGGTATTGAAGCCCTCGGATATTGCTTGTTTTTCATATTCGTAGGTCATAAGAAACATCCTTTCCTGAATCCGGAGAAACCTCTCCGTCAGCCTTACGGCTGCCACCTCTCCTTTCAGCAGAGGCAAGAATGTGCAGATAAATAACCTGCATTCAATTTATACTTCAACTGTTTTTCTCTTAAGCATTACGGGTACGCCGCCCTGCTTTCTTGATTCTTCCGCCGCAAGAGCCATATCGTGGCTCGCTACGGTTGCCTCTATTGTTGTTACATCCTTAAGGTCAGTCTTTTCACCGCAGATGATTTTAACAAAATTGGATATAAGTCTTATATCACCCTCAACATGACCTGTAAAGCCGGGACTTCCCGTAAATACAGAGCGGTGCTCACCGCCGAAAATTCTCATTTCAAGCTTTGCACCTGAGCCGATAAGCTCACCCTTTGTGCCGACGATATGACTCTTACGCAAGCACTTATCCGTAAAGGCAAGCATATTGAGAACTGCAACTGCACCGTTTTCAAATTCCATTGTAACACTCTGACGGTCACAGACGTTATTGTCACACATATATACACATCTGCCATAATCTCCGCTTCTTACTGCTTCAATAATATCTTCTTTGGTGTTTTTTGCCTTACCCGTAAGAGTACGCTTATGATATTTTACAAAGGTAGCCTTATAGAAGGGATCGGTGATATAAAGCCTTTCCGCATCATAAGGACAGCTCTTTTTAACCTTACATCCGCCCATACAGTAAGCAGTTGCTCCCGCAGGTGCATTTTCCTTTTTAAAGTGACTGACCTCACCCACAGAGCTTACCGATATGCAGGGACTGTCAACAAACCAGCTTATAAGGTCAAGGTCATGACAGCACTTGGCAAGAATTGAAGGAGTGGAGGTGAATTCATCTCTCCAGTTACCCCTGACAAAGCTGTGGGCAAAATGGAAGTATCCCACATTTTCCGTATGATTTATTGAAACAATGTCACCGATTTTGCCGCTTTCGATGATTTTCTTGATTTTACTGTAATAGTTGGAATAGCGAAGCACGTGACAAACAATGAGCAGCGCATTTTTCTTCTTTGCAAGGTCACGAAGCTCCTTATATTCTTCTTCCCTGCCGCTTACGGGCTTTTCTAGAAGAATATATTTATAACCCGTTTCAAGAGCCGACTTTGCTATTTCATAATGACTCGCATCCTGAGTGGCTATGATAAGTGCATCGCTGACTACTCCCTTGCTGAAGAAATCATCGGTGGAAAGATACTGTCTGTACTTGGGCACGTCAAAGGCAGGGGCAAAATCGTCAAGGGCCTGCTGTCTTATATCGCAAAGAGAGTGAATATACGCCTTTTTACCGTGAAAGCCCTTTATAAAACCCATATACTCGGTTCCTCTGTTACCGAGACCTATAACAGATATGCTTTTTTTCATAACATAACCGCCCTTCTTGTTTCTTTTTTTAATTTTAACAGCTACAGCAAACGTTGTCAACAAAAATCAGCACCGCTAAGGGTGCTGAAGCCGAAATTTAAACCTGCAATCCGGTCATATCATCTGTCCATCGAGTTAATTGCGTTCTGTGCCCTTGCAACATCGGAAAGATTTTCAAGCATCAGATATGTGTTACGGTGCCTGCCTCTGCCCACATAAACCTCTTCCCAAAAGGTAATTGTGCCATTACCGTTTTTATGAAGCTGAACTTCCATAGGAGGAAGATCTTCCCCGTTACGCATTTCGATTTTACTGCCCTTTTTGATTATAAGCCTTTTGTTTGTGACAACATAAAAGGTCTTGTTTCTCAGGTAAAGAGCCATAATGTGTCTTCCGATAAGAAGATACACACCCACTGCAATAAAGGGAAGGCCCCATAAAGCAAAAAAGAAGGGTGCTCCGCCCATAATCGCTGTAGCCTCCCAGAAGAGAGAAAAGCCCAGCCAGAAAACAGCGAAGGGCACCAACACTATATCCTGCTTGTGAAAAATCTGTCCCTTTTCAGGCTTACCCTTCCACAAAATCTGCTCACCGTCAATCAGGTAAGCCTTACAAAATGCATAATTATCTGTGTATTCCATTTGTTTTTACCTCGTGAAATTCAAAATCAGGATTCTGTAACCGATTTTCCGCATATATGCTCTGGCACAAGCTTCATAAGCAGTGTTTCATGGGCATAAAGCGCTATTTCTTTTTTTATATACTCTTCGTCATCCGTAAACTTACGGCTGAGTCTTGCCGTATAGGACGCAACGGTTTCAATATCATCAATTATCTCAATTTTACCGAAAGCAATAACGCTTCTTATATTCAGTGCCCATTCACCTTCTTTGCGATAGCCTTCGTCATAAACACAGAAGGAAGCCTTATCGCTTTTTCTGAGTGAATCAAGCCTGTGTCCGCCTTTGCCGCAGTGAAAATAGATATTGCCGTCCTCTTCATTATACCAATGGTTCATCGGCATACCGTAAGGATAATCCTCATCGCCCAAAACTGAGAGAACTCCCCTCTTTTCCTCAATCAAAAGCTTTATACATTCCTCTAAAGGGAGCTGCTTGTTTTTTCTTTGTAATTCTCTGAACATATATAATCCCCTCGGAATTAACCGTAAGCATGAAAAAAGCCTGCCGTTTCCGACAGGCTTACGAATGATTAAAGAACTGTGCAGAAATTGAAGATTGAAGCGGGAAGCTCCTCTTTATCTGCTGAAATAGTGAATACAAAGTTCTTTTCATTAACTGATGCAAGCTCATAAATCTCTTCAAGGAAGGAAGCAAGCTCGTCATAGTTTCTGCCGCCGATACGAAGTGTTGCATCAACAAGCACGTCTGTGATATCGTGGTTGCCTGCACATACGCCTGCAAGGAAGCCGTAAAAAGCTGCATAGCCCTTAACAGCATAATCGTCTGTTGCAATAAGTCTTGCACGGTAATTAACATCATATGTTAACTTGGTTTCTTTTTCAACGCAAACAACATTGCCCTTTGAGGTTTCAACCGCTTCATTTACACAAGAAATCAAGTGCTTTGTTTTGCCTGCGCCTTTGTGACCTAAGATAATAGAAATCATTTTTAATTTCCTCCTTTTATTTATTGACCAACTGTTTTTCAACAGTACGGATTCAATTACATATTTATTATATCACTTATTTAATCTTTGTTCAAGTGCTTCTTTCTCTTTTTCGTAACCGGGTTTGCCTAAAAGTGCAAACATATTGCGCTTATAGCTTTCTACACCTGGCTGATCAAAGGGATTTATGCCTAAAACATAACCTGAAACAGCACAAGCCTTTTCAAAGAAGTAAATAAGATAGCCGAGGGATTTTTCCTTCATATCCCCGTTCCTGATTATAATGTTGGGTACATCACCGTCATTGTGAGCGAGAACCGTGCCCTGATATGCCTTTTCGTTAACAAAGTCCATAGTCTTTCCTGCAAGGAAGTTGAGTCCGTCAACGTTTTCCGCATCTTCCTTGAGATAAATCTCTACTCTGGGCTTTTCAAAGGTTACAACCGTTTCAAAGAGGATTCTCTCACCCTCCTGAATATACTGACCTAATGAATGAAGGTCTGTTGAAAAAATTGCGGAGGTCGGGAAAAGTCCCTTGCCTTGCTTGCCTTCACTCTCACCGAAAAGCTGCTTGAGCCATTCATTCATCATTGTAAAGCAAGGCTCGTAGCTTATGAACATCTCGCTCTTAAGGCCCTTGTTATAAAGAGCGTTTCTCACTGCAACATATTTATAGCAGTCATTTTCCTCAATAGAGGTGGGCATAAGCTTTTCTCTTGCTTCGGCTGCGCCCTCCATAAGAGCATCAATATCAATGCCTGCTGCGGCAATGGGAAGAAGACCGACTGCGGTGAGCACCGAATATCTGCCGCCCACATCATCGGGTACAACAAAGGTTTCATAGCCCTCTTTATCTGCAAGAGCTTTAAGGGTACCCTTTGATTTATCGGTTGTAACATAGATTCTTTCTGCGGCACCTTCCTTGCCGTATCTCTCTATCAGAATCTCTCGGAGCATTCTGAAGGCGATTGCCGGTTCGGTGGTAGTACCTGACTTTGAGATAACATTTACCGCAAAATCCTTATCCTTAATGATATGGAGAATTTCGGAAAATGAGCTTGAAGAAATGCTGTTGCCGGTAAAGTATAGCTTAGCGCAATCCTCTGCCATTGCATTGTAGCACTGACCCTTGATAAACTCGATAACAGCTCTTGCGCCTAAGTATGAGCCGCCGATACCGATAACTATAAGCACTTCATTGTTTTTCTTGATTTTTTCGGCAGCAGCTTTGATTCTTGCGAATTCCTCTTTATCGTAATCGACCGGTAAATCTACCCAGCCCGTAAAGTCATTTCCTGCTCCTGTTTTTTCGTGTAATGCCTTATGCGCATCGGAAATTCTCTGCTGTAAGGATGCGATTTCCTCTTCGCTGACGAAGGGTAAGGCATATTTTGTTTTGATTTTTGCTGACATAGTGGTTCTCCTAATGAGTTTATATTGCTATTTTAGTGTATTTTAATATAAATCTGCTGATTTGTCAACTATAATCAGCCGACTATTTGTCATTTTTTACAAGAGATTTAAAAAATCTTTCCAGCACATCGATGAAAGTAATTTTTCTCACCGCTGTTTCACTCACAAGAGGATACTCCCGTATAATCTCGTCACCGAGCTTGATTTTAACCTTTCCGAGCACCTGATTCTCTTCGACGGGGGCTTCAACATCTTCGCTGAGCTCAAATTCCGTCACAAGGGAGTTTTTCTCCCCCGCTTTTAATGTTATGGGGCCCACGCCTCTGGCAACGGGGCGTACATACTCCTCTATTCCTCGCAGAACCTTCACATCGGTTATCATTTCGGTATCGATTTCAGCGGTAACTCTCTCGTAATTTGCAAAGCCCCAGTTAAGCATAGCCTTTGCGCCCTCAAATCTGTTATCACTGTTATCGGCACCCATTACAACGGCTATCAGGTGCAGTCCGTCTCTCTCAGCCGAAGCTGACAGGCAGTGTCCCGCCTTTGATGTGGTACCTGTTTTAAGCCCTGTAGTGCCGCTGTAAAAGCGTACAAGACGGTTTGTATTCACCAGCTCCGTCTCTCCGTTACGAAGGCTGTCCATCCACACCGTGGTATAAGTACGGATTCTGTCGTGCTTTAAAAGCTCCCGTGACATAAGTGCGATATCGTAAGCCGTTGTCAAATGAGTGTCCGTTTCATCATCGAGGCCTGAGCAGTTATCAAAATGTGTATTTTCCATACCGAGCTCCTTCGCTCTGTCGTTCATCATTTTAACGAAGCCCTCTTCGCTGCCTGCAAGGTGCTCACCAAGAGCAGTGCAGGCATCATTTGCGCTGCCTATGGCTGTGGCTCTTAAAAGCTCGTCAACGGTCATCTGCTCCCCTTCCTTGAGCCATATCTGACTGCCGCCCTTTCCTGCGGCTGTGGGGCTTGCGGTTACGGTTTCCTCTAAAGTCATTATGCCACTGTCTATTGCCTCCATAAACAAAAGCAGAGCCATAATTTTTGTTACCGATGCAGGATAGAGCTTTTCATGCTCATTCATGGAAAACAGAACCTCACCGCTTGATACATCCATAAGAACTGCCGCCTTTGCGTTGACCTCAATTTCAGGCTCTTCGGCATACACGGGCAAAATGAGCAGAGAAACGCTCAATGTGAACAATAAACAAAAGGATATTACTTTTTTCAACATTATCACCTC
>JAZSPQ010000088.1:0-13853 GCA_045537485.1 Acutalibacteraceae bacterium
GAAACGGTCTGTAATATACCTTTCTGAAAGAATTACAGCCTTTTTCACCAGTGCATCACTGATTCTGACTCGGTGATAGTTTTCATAATACTTCTTTATACCTAAAAGGATAGCAGTGGCATCCTCAATGGAGGGTTCCTCAATTTTAATAGGCTGGAAACGCCTTTCAAGTGCAGCATCCTTTTCGATGTGCTTTCTGTATTCGGTGTAGGTTGTTGCACCCACAACCTGAATTTCGCCTCTTGAAAGAGCAGGCTTAAGAATGTTAGCCGCATTCATTGAGCCTTCTGCATCGCCTGTACCCACAAGATTATGGATTTCATCTATAAACAGAATGATGTTTCCGTTATCCTTAACCTCATCAACAAGATTCTTGATTCTACTTTCAAACTGTCCTCGGAACTGTGTTCCTGCAACAAGCGCGGTAAGGTCAAGAAGGTGAATCTCTCTGTCTGCCAGCTTTGCCGGAACTTCACCCTTGGCTATTTTTTGTGCAAGTGCTTCCGCAATGGCAGTTTTACCTACACCGGGCTCACCTATAAGACAGGGATTGTTTTTTGACCTTCTGCAAAGAATCTGAATCGCTCTTGAAAGCTCTTTATCTCTGCCGATAACGTTATCAATTTTACCGTCTCTTGCCTTCTGAGTCAGATCGGTACAGTAAAGGGAAAGAAACTTGCGTTTTTTCTCTTTTTTCTTTCTGTCTTTTTTATTCTTTTTCGGGTCATCGCTCTGTCCGCTGTGAGAGGTTACAGACTTACTGTCGTCTGATTTATCTCTTATGGATAAGCTTTTCTGAATATCGCCGAAAAGGCTCTGCATGAAGGGCATCGTGGGTGAACCGCCACTCTCAAAGCCACCCTCTTCGTCTGAATTGGGAAACATATTGCTGAACTGCTCACTGATTGAATCGACATCCTCTTCAGTTATGCCCATTTGCTCCATCATCTGCTTAATGGGACCTATATTCATTTCCATAGCACAATTTATGCAAAGGCCCTCAGGTACTGTTTTGCCGTCAATAATTTTTGAAATAAAAATCACCGCGGGTCTCTTTTTGCATCTTGAGCAAATCATTTTATTCATATGGTACTCCTTGGATAATAACTAAATAGAATTGCTTTACTGCTTATTTGCCTTCTCTGCCTTTTTTTCTGCAAAGTGTTCTTTAAACTGTCTGAAGGTTTCGGGCATATAGCTGAAAAATGCACACATTGTCATAATAGCACAAAGCACAACAAGCACACCGGTTGTCCAATCCGGCAGTGTGAAACCGATAACATCGTTAAAAGCTCCGACTTCGGGACCTATTGCAATAATAACCGTCATACTTACATAAAAAACAACAGTTGCAAGCTTACCCCATATTTCTGCAGCGCCGGGTTTAATGTTCATAAGCAGCATTATAAGTCCGCCGATAATCATAACAGCTTCTTTTACAAGGAAAACAACAAAAACCCATCCGCAAGCCTTGATAATAGCATTCTCAGCAGATAAGAAATCTATAAGAAGCATAGCGGCTATTGTAATTTGTGTAAGCTTATCGGCAACGGGGTCAAGAATCTTTCCGAGTTCGCTGACCTGATTAAACTTTCTTGCTATCTTACCGTCAAACAAATCGGAAAGTCCCGAAAGAGCAAGAATAATAACTGCAATTACCTTCTGATCATTGTAAAACAAAATTGCAAAAACAGGAATAAGAGCAATTCTTATTGCAGATAAGAGGTTAGGTATGGTAAGTGCACCTTTAAATAAACTTTTAATCATTTTTTACATCTCCTTATTTTTTATAAACTGAAATCACCGATTATATCCGTGAATGAATTAACAAGTATTGAATCTCCCACCGTCTCAATAAAACTCTGATTAGCTGAAGTTGAAGCAATAACACTGATAACACCCGCAATAACTATAACAACCACACCGGCTTTAACAAAGCCTAATACACCGCCGAGCAGTGAATTAAATCTCTTGATGATCGGCAGTTTCTTAACTATTCCGTTCAACAGGCGCACAATTATCTTTGCCGCAATCAAAAGGACAACGCCCAGAATTACAAATATAATAAACTGCATAAGTGCAACACCGATAGGCTCAATAACAGCATCAATAATGCTCTGAACAACATTTTCGCTGTTGAAGCTTACGGACGAAAGCTTCTCTGAAATCTCTTCGCTACTCAAACCGATGATTTCCAAAAGACCTCTTAAGCCCTCAGGAATAGAATCCATAACCTGTTCCGTGCGCGAGGCATAATCAATATTTTCAATCCCTACGAAAGCTGACTCAAGATAGCTCTCGGCTCCGGGTCTTATAAAGCTGTCGAAAGCATTTTTTGCCAGAAGAGGCGAAAGATTTTTTGCAAGACCAAAAGCAGCAAAGTACGCCACAAGATCGAAAAGTGTTTTGAAAAATCCGTTCTTCACAGAAAGGAAAATGATTAGCGCCATTATCGCCATCAGAATCAAATCAATATAGTTAACCAATGTGTTACCTCCTATCATATTCCCGGTGAACCCGAGGATGATTTTTTATTATATCACATTATTAAGAATTAAACAATATAAATTTATTAAAAACCTTTTTTAATGCTTCCCGATGTGTGATAATATATTTTTCCTTTAACTCTGACTAAACCGTCACCAATAACATCGCATAGATATGTGCTCAGTTTACTGCCGTCGTTGCCGTATGTAACAACACTTTCTTCGGTAAGGCAATAGACCTTATCACCGGCACAGAGAATATCCAACGTATTTTCAGGCACCTCGCTTCTGAAAATTACACTGTTATTCTTGTCGTAGAGTGTAATCTCATTAACACCGATTGAATTAATCCTATCAGTAACAACAGCGAGATTTCCTTCTTTATCCCAATCCATATGCACGGTATCACCGGAAAAATTCACTTCAACGGGACTTCCGTCTGAGGTGCGAAGATCAAGAATTACTCTTTTATCAACACAGTCAATTACAGCATTGTTTTTACCGTTAAAAGAAACATTCACACAAGGCGAATCCGAAATCTGATATTCAGAGGAGCTGCCGTCCGAATAGACATCAAGGCAGTAAACTTTTGTATATACCTCGTTATTATATGCCCCCAGTGTTCCGCATAGTATCTCATCTGAATTCTTGCTGATATCAAGACAAACAGCATATTCTTCCGCACAGGACCAGATATACTTTATTTCACCTGATTTGTCAACCATATAAACACGGCAGGCGGAGTCATCGCTTTTTGTGGCAATGGCACAGTTTCCCTTATTGTCTACGGTGGCGGTAATAATGTGTCTGTTGCCTTCCGTTGTACCCTCATAAACTATGCCGTATGCATCAAAAATTATGTATTTTGACGACCCTCTGTCAAACAAAACACCGTATTTGTCGTTTACATTCATCTGCGGTTCAACAAAGGTAAAAGCTTCCGTGTAAAGAACTCTTCCTTTATAAGAAATGCAGGTGAGCAGCTTTTTTGATAAAACAATCATTTTTGAAGATATATTTTCCGTTGATATTATATCATCACTGCTGAAGGTTACAGGGAAACTTCCGTCCGACATAACACCTGCATCAATTACGCGGTGTCTGTAGAAAAGGTAATAGTCAATGGCTTCAAAACCACCTGAAATATAGGTAATACCGATTGCAAGAGTTAAAACCGTTAAAACCGCTGCAATAATCCTAATAGCCTTTTTCTTTGCAGGCTTCTTTTTATTTTTAGGATTTTTCTGCGGTTCATCAGGTGTTTTTTTTCTGAACTCTTTTATCATCACATCACCTCTTTCGTATCGTAATATACTTCATTCAGATATAAGCCTTCAGCTTTTGCAGTTACTCCGCTGCGGTTTCTGTCGAGGCTCATAATTATATCTTTTACGGTACCTTTTTCGATTTTGCCTGAGTTTATGTCAAGCAAAGTGCCGACCATAATTCTTACCATATTATATAAGAAGCCGTCACCTTTGACAGAAAAGACGACTAAATCCCCTTCCCGCCTGACCGAACAGCTGTAAACAGTTCTTATTTTATCCGTTACTTCTGTACCGACAGAGCAAAAGGCTGAAAAATCGTAGGTTCCCACAAAATCCTGTGCCTGTTCATTGAGCAGCTCTGCATCTAATTTATAGGGATAATGCAGAGCAAGTTTTTTCAAAAAAGGATTTTTTGCTTCACTGTTCCAGATTTTATATATATACTCTTTACCCTTACAGTCAAAACGGCTGTGAAAACCGTCGCTGACACATTCGCATTTATAAACACCGATACTGTCGGGCAAAACTGCATTGAGTCCCCGCATCAGTTTTTTGCAATCCAAATCCTTTGTCAGCTTCACATTACAGCAGAACATATTTGCATGAACACCGCTGTCTGTACGACTGCAACCATGCAATTTTATTCTTTCACCCGTTATAGTCTCAAGAGCCTTGATCATCTGAGCCTGCACAGTATCTGCGTTTTCCTGAAGCTGCCAGCCGTGAAATTCACTGCCGTTAAATCGCAGTGTAAGTTTAATGTTTCTTTCCATAATCAAATAACTGCTCCGAATTTAATATTCAGCAAAATAACACCCGCTATGCCTGCCGAAAACAGAAGAAGGGCAAATATATCCGCAAACTTAAGCTTCATCTGCTTCATTCTCGTTCTTGTATTGCCGCCTGTATAGCATCGACAGCTCATAGCGTAGGCAAGCTCTGACGCCCTTCTGAAAGAGGATACGAACAAAGGAATAATAATAGGAATAACAGCTTTTATTCTTTCCATAAATTTGCCGCTTTCAAAATCTGCACCTCTTGCTTTCTGCGCGTTGGTTATTTTTTCAATTTCTTCTATCAGGGTTGGAATAAACCTCAAGGCAAGTGTCATCATCATTGCAACAGACTGCACAGGCACCTTAAAAAGCTTCAGAGGTGAAAGTAGCTTTTCTATTGCATCGGTAAGCATTGTGGGTACAGTTGTATAAGTAAGAATAGAGCTTGCAACGATAAGAAGAACTATTCTCACTGCCATAAATGTTGCTGTATAGATACCTTCCAGTGTCAAATTCAGTTTCCACACTGAATATATAACCGTTTCACCGCCTGTATAAAACATATTAAGCAGTGCAGTGAATATAACAATAGGTATAATAGGCTTAAGGCTTTTGAGATACATTTTAACGGGAACCGTTGAAAGGAGCACAGAGCCTGTAACAAAAATCAGTGTTAAAGCAAGAGACAAAAAGTTCTTACACATAAAAATCATAGCAATAAATAATATTGTTAAAATGATTTTTGCTCTCGCATCAAGCCTATGAATAAGGGAGTTTCCTTTATAATACTGGCCGATCGTAATATCAGAGATCATTTTGTGCTACCCCCTTTCAGAAGTTTTAAAAGCTCCTGATGTGCCTTTTCAAGGGTGTAGATATTTGTATTTACATCATAGCCTTTTTCCTTCAGCTTTAAAAACAGTCTCGTAAGCTGAGGTATATTCAGCCCCATCCGACGAAGCTCATCTGCATGACGGAAAACCTCGTCCACCGTGTTGTAATATGCAAGACGTGAGTCGTTCATTACAAGAACCTTTGTTGCGATTTTAGAAATATCCTCCATGCTGTGTGAAACAACCAGAACCGTGGAAGCTGTTGCTTTCTGATAGTCCTTTATCAGAGATAAAACAGTTTCTCTGCCCTTGGGATCAAGACCTGCACAAGGCTCATCAAGAATAAGTATTTCAGGCCTCATTGCCATTACACCGGCTATAGCCACTCTTCTTTTTTCACCGCCAGAAAGGTCAAAGGGCACTTTATCAAGATAGCTTTCGTCAAGACCCACATATGAGATTACCTCTCTGACCCTCTTGTCGATTTCTTTTTCATCAAGCTTCATATTTCTTGGGCCGAAGGCAATATCTTTATAAACGGTTTCTTCAAAAAGCTGATACTCAGGATACTGAAAGCATATACCTACTCTGAAACGGACATTTCTTATGTCTTTTTTGTTTTCCCATATATCCTTACCGTCAAGAAGCACGACTCCGCTTGTACCCTTGAGCAAACCGTTAAAATGCTGAATCAGGGTACTCTTACCTGAGCCTGTGTGTCCGATAACACCCACAAGCTCCCCTTTTTCTATTTTCAGGCTGATATCTCTGATTGCGTGAACCTGAGACGATGTGCCCTTTGAATATACATAGGTTAAGTTTTTGGTTTCGAGTACACTGCTCAATTTTTATCCTCCAGAATACGAACTACCGAATCACACAGTTCGTCAATATCAAGTATATCGTTTTTAAGGTCAATTCCGCTTTTTATCAGCATTGATGTCAGCTCAGTTGCTTCAGGCACATCTAATCCGACACGCTTTAACAGGTCAATATTGGTAAACACCTCGTTAGGTTTTCCGTCAAGAATAACCTTTCCGTCATCCATAACAATTACCCTGTTGGCTTTCACCGCCTCATCCATATAGTGAGTTATGAAAATTACCGTAATGCCGAATTCTTCGTTAAGCATCTTAACGGTTTTCATAACCTCCTGTCTGCCCCTCGGATCAAGCATTGCTGTCGGCTCGTCAAGCACAATACATTCGGGCTTCATTGCAATTATACCCGCAATGGCAACACGCTGCTTCTGCCCTCCGGACAGCTTGTGCGGCTCAAAAAGACGGAAATCATACATTTCAACCTGTTTTAAGGCTTCGTCAACTCTTTTGCGAATTTCCTTCGGTTCAATACCGAGATTCTCGGGTCCGAAAGCAACATCATCCTCAACAATAGTTGCAACAATCTGATTATCGGGATTCTGAAAAACCATGCCAACCCTTCTGCGTATATCGTAAAGCTTTTCATCATCGCTTGTATCAATACCGTCAACATAAACCTTACCCTGCTGCGGAATTTCGATAGCGTTACAAAGCTTGGCAAAGGTAGATTTTCCGCAACCGTTATGACCAAGCACACAGACAAAGTCGCCCTTTTCTATTGAAAGAGACATATTTTCTATAACTGTTTCCTTTTCGGCGCTTTCATCGTATTCGTCAATGTAAGCAAATGAAACGTTATCAAATTCAATATAGCTTCTCATCATTACCTCTTAAGTCATCTTTCCCATATCGCAGATGCACCGCAGGGAAGAATCATACCTGTTTCAGTTACCGGAAGTCCGATTTCAGATGAAGAAACCTTACCGCCGAATCTCTTTTTAATAACGGAGCCCAAAATATACTCCATAACAGAAGCTGAAAGCCCTGTCGTGTATGAATTTATCAGCATCATAAGAGAATCCTCATATAAAAGCTCACTGCAAAGCTCAACAAAGTTATAAACCTCATCCTCAAGCTTCCATACCTCTCCGCCGGGGCCTCTTCCGTATGAAGGAGGATCCATAATTATTATGTCGTACTTATTACCTCTGCGAATCTCTCTTTGAACAAATTTAATACAGTCATCAACTATCCATCTGACATTTCTGTCGGCAAGGCCTGAGGAAACAGCATTTTCCTTAGCCCAGGCGACCATACCTTTTGATGCATCAACGTGGACAACCTGTGCATTTTCCGAAAGCGGTGCAACAGTCGCTCCTCCGGTATAAGCAAAGAGGTTGAGCACTTTAACGGGTCTGCCCGCCTTTCTGATAAGCTCTCTTGTATAATCCCAGTTAACAGCCTGCTCAGGAAAAAGACCCGTATGCTTAAAGCCCATCGTCTTTATATTAAAGGTCAGATCTTTATAATTTATACTCCAGAAATCAGGCATTTTGCTCTTGACCTCCCAAGCTCCGCCACCTGATTTGGAACGGTGATAATAAGCATTTGCCCTTTTCCAAAGCGGATTTTTCTTTTCTGTTTTCCATATAACCTGCGGGTCGGGTCTGACAAGAATAATGTTCCCCCATCTTTCAAGCCTTTCGCCACAGGAGCAATCTATAAGCTCATAGTCCTTCCAATCCTTTGTGTATCTCATAATTTTCCTTTCTTTAAAACAGCTGTTGCTGTCCCTTCATCGGTATACCCAGATGCTCATAGGCGGCAGGAGTTGCAACTCTGCCTCGTGGGGTTCTGCCCAAAAGTCCCATCTGCATCAGGTAAGGCTCATATACATCCTCAATAGTAACGGCCTCCTCACCTATCGCCGCAGCAATAGTCTCAAGTCCCACGGGGCCGCCGCCGTAACTGTTTATCATAGTTGTAAGCAACAGACGATCTATTGAGTCAAGACCAATATTATCAATTTCCATTTTTTCAAGCGCATAATCGGCAATCTCTTCGCTAATAACACCTTCGCCGTTAACCTCTGCAAAGTCTCTTGCTCTTTTCAAAAGTCTGTTTGCAATTCTCGGGGTTCCTCTTGAACGTGAAGCAATTTCAAGAGCGCCGTATTTATCAATATCAATGCCCAAAATACCTGCACTTCGTGTGACTATCTGTGCCAACTGTTCAGGAGTATAGAGCTCAAGACGAAGAATAACACCGAATCGGTCACGCAAGGGGGCAGAGAGCTGTCCTGCTCTCGTTGTGGCACCTACAAGGGTAAACTTCGGCAAATCAAGACGAATCGATCTTGCGGAAGGCCCCTTACCTATAATAATATCAAGGGCGTTATCCTCCATAGCCGGATACAAAACCTCTTCAACGCTTCTGTTAAGGCGGTGAATTTCGTCAATGAAGAGTACATCACCTTCATTTAGATTTGTCAGAAGTGCCGCAAGATCCCCTTGTTTTTCAATGGCAGGACCTGATGTAACCCTGAAATTGACATTCATCTCGTTGGCAATAATTCCTGCAAGGGTGGTTTTTCCGAGTCCCGGAGGGCCGTATAAAAGCACATGATCAAGAGACTCTCCTCTCGCTGATGCGGCTCTGATATAAACCTCCAGGTTTTCTTTAGCCTTATCCTGACCGATATAGTCTGCAAGAACCTTCGGTCGCAGTGAGGTTTCAATATCTCCGTCAGTTCCCAGAAGATCGGGAGCTACTATTCTTTCTTCAAAATCCATTTATTTCACCTTTTTACTGTTTTAATAATAATTTAAGCGCCTGTTTGATGATATTCTCAACCGAAAGGGACGAGTCTATCTGACTTACTGCAACAGAAGCCTCTGTCTGACTGTAGCCGAGCATTGTTAAAGCGGCAACCGCTTCACTTGTGTTTGGCATATCATTTGCCGCATTGACCTTTGCGACATTTTCCATACCTTCATCAAAGGCTATTGCTCCAACCTTATCCTTAAGGTCAAGAATTATTCTTTGAGCAATTTTAGGCCCGATTCCGGGAGCGGATTTAATCAGCTTAACATCGTTGGCTGAAATCGCCAATGCCAATTTATCCGCAGAAAGCTCCGAAAGAATTGCAAGAGCTGCTTTTGGACCCACACCGTTGACAGATATCAGCATCTTGAACCATTGAAGTTCGTTCTCTGTTGAGAAGCCGAATAAATCAAGAGCATCCTCACGGACATTCAGATATGTATAAAGAGTAACGGTCTTTTCACCGGAAATATCGTAAAGCGTTGAATTTGACGTGTTACAGTAAAAACCTACACCGCCGCATTCAATAACGGCAAAGGCTGTACCTTTTTTTATAAGATTACCTGTAATAGAATAAAACATCGGTTAAATCCCCTTTCTTATTCTCATATTACCTGTTACTGACAATGAACCGCTTGCGTGAGCATGGCATATCGCCATAGCAAGGGCATCGGCTGTGTCGTCGGGCTTAGGCACCTTTTCAAGAGCAAGAATTCGTCTTGTCATTTCCTGAACCTGCTTTTTTTCTGCTCTACCGTAGCCCACAACACTCTGTTTGACCTGCAAGGGAGTGTATTCAAAAACTCTGACTCCGTTTTTCTGAGCTGCAAGCATTATTACTCCTCTCGCCTGACTGACATCAATAACCGTCTTTGCGTTGTTATTATAGAAAAGCTTTTCAAGGCTCATTGCTTCGGGAGCGTATTTCTTTATTATTATCTCCAGATCGTCATAAATTTTTTCAAGTCTTTGGTTAAAAGGCATTTTAGCTTCGGTCAGAATGGCTCCGTAATCAATAACGTTGAAATGATTATTACGGTAATCAATCACTCCGTATCCAACTATAGCATAGCCCGGGTCGATACCCAATATAATCATGGCATACTACCTCACTTTAATTATCAATATATTGTAGCACAAATAAATCAAATGAGCAATAGAAACAGCAGAAAAACATAAAAAAAGAACTGCCAGAGATACGGCAGTTCAGAAAATTATTTTTTCTTTTTAAATACAAGCAGCTTAGAAAAAACATAGTTGAGAATAACAACTATAACTGCAAGAATTATTTTTGCAATCATTTCTCCATTGATATTATAGCTTAAAACCTCAATATCAAAGGAATCGAAGTGCAACACATCAACCAACAGGTAAAGTCCCAGCTCTTCAACAAGAAAAGAAAATACTCTTGCAGAGAAAAAGGAAGGGACCTCCTTTAAAAGAACTTGTCTTTCCCAACTTTTGCTTTCAAAGACCCACATCTTATTAGTCAGATATGCAAAAATCACCGATATTATCCAGGCAATAATGTTGGAAAACAGATACCTCTCCTCACCTAAAATAAGATTGGATAAATAAAAGGTCACGAGATTGACTAAGGTTGTTGAAACACCGAAAAAGACGTATACAATCAGTTCCCTGTATTTAATTATCAGGTTTTTAATCGTTTTCATAAGTTAAAATCTCTTTTGCTATAAAAATAGGTCTTTGCTTGACTTGGGTGTGTATTTTCCCTAAATAATAGCCTATTATTCCCAAAAATACACATATTATTCCGCCGGAAAATAATAAGACAGAAATAAGATAATAACCGGCAAGTACAACATAACCGCTAAATATATCAACGGATAAAAGCGCTATAAGCAATATGACCGATATACCTGCCATTGTAAGACCTGTAAATAAAGGCAACCTTAAGGGCAGATCGGTATATGCTATCATACCGTCAAGGGCATATTTAAGAAGCTTAGTGAAATTCCACTTGGTTTCACCGCTGGTGCGTGCTTTTACCTCGTAGGGTATTGAAACTGTGTTGTAACCCACCCAGGAGAAAATACCCTTAGAGAAGCGATGATATTCAGGCAAGGCAACAATAGTATCGACAACGCATCTTCTCATTGTTCTGAAATCACTGGCATCGGTTACAAAATCAACATCCGAAAATTTGTTAATCACTTTATAAAACCCTGTTTTGCAGCAGGAAATAAATTTACCTTCCTTACGGTGCTCCTGATATGCGGCAACTATGTCACAATCGAGATTTTCATCAAGAATTTTTCCCATCTGAACCGCATATTCAGGGCTCTGCTGCAGGTCAGCATCTATAATTGTTACATACTCTCCCACTGAGTTGGTCAGCCCTGCATACATAGCCGCTTCTTTACCGAAATTACGCGAAAAGCTTATAACCTTTATTTTTGTATCCTTATTTTCTTTCCACAGCTTTTTAAGCTTTTCCGATGTGCTGTCACGGCTTCCGTCGTTAACGAAAACTATCTCATAGTCATCGGTATAGCCCTTAAAAGCCTCCCTTGCTTCATTAAGGAAGTTTTCAACATTCCCCTCTTCGTTGTAACACGGCACAACCAAAGAATGCTTTATATTCATTTATGTCTCCCCTTTCAGCAATGCAGTAAAGTTTACGGGTAAAATTTAATCGTATACATCTACGCCCTTACCGGACCAGCCTTTTGTATAATATTCTCTGTAATTTTTGAGACCTTCATCCCAAAGCTCATAGCCTTCCTGTCCTCTTCTGTCGGTATAAGAATAGCCGTTTTCAATGAGATATTCACAAATATATGAAGTAACCTTTTCGGCACCTGCAAGATTTACATGTCCGTTATCGGAAAAATCAACTTTTGTATCAAGTCCAACATTTTCAAGCATTTCCCTTGTTGAAAAATCAATAGTATTATAACCGTTATCGGCACAATACTGCAGAATTGAACTGAGCTCCTGCTGAATATGCTTGCTCTTAAAGGACGGAGTGTTGATAAAGAGAACCTCAAGCCCGGACTCGTCTAGATAATCAAAAAGACGGTCTAACTCACCTTTTTGAAAGTCATCAATTTCAACGGTACCCTCAAAGTCAAGGTTTTTAAGATTTGCTGTCATATCCCTGCTGAGGAAGGCGGTATATCTGTCGTTTGCGCCGAGATATTCATTTTTGACTGCAACAAAATCTGCCTTTTCAAGTCCGTCAACCCAACGGTTATGGAAGTTAAGCAAGGGAATATACATTGACATACTTGTTCTGTCAAGCTTACTGCCTTCAGGTTCGCCGTAAAAGGCATACATTCTTTCGGCATAATCAAACAAGTCAAGAAGCATACTGTATCTTACACCGATATCAGGGATGTTAAGATAGGCCTCCTGAACCTTACTGGGTTCAACACTTGTCATAATTGTTTGCTGACGAAGTGAATGTATATCAATTACAACATACTTGATATCGTGGTTCTTCTGAGCATACTCGATAAACCCGGGTATTGATCCGATAGGCTGAACGCTTGTGCCGAACTGAAATGCCGCCATACCGTACTTTTCCCAGGAAACTGCACTTACCCAGCAGTGAGCTATAACGCTTGAGCCGAGTACGATTCCCTCAACGGTGTTATCAGGCATTTCTTCGAATGTATTGATGAATCTTGTGTTGAAATATTTGGGCTGCGAATAACAGTGCATCACACCCAGAACCGATATGCAGAGGATAAGAATAAAAGCAACCGAGCGAAGCCATTTTATATTTTTCATATCATTATCCTCCTTTTAAAATTGCTGATAAACAAAATCAGACGATGAGAATTCTGTTCCGTAAGCGCCGTAAATCAGAACAAAAACGATTGCGCCGATAATAACCAGCCATTGGAAAAGCATATTCTGTTTTTCAAGTGTTTCTCTGATTTTCATACCCTTTTCCTGCATAAGACTTACAACAACAAGGGTCAGTATAACGATAAACACCATAAACATCTGTCTTGGGGTCAGACCCAATTCATAAAGTGTACCGTCAGTAAGCACCCAGGGGTTAAACTCAGAGAACATATTTTTAAGCATATTCAATGAAGCCATAAGCGAATCGGCACGGGAAAAAATTCTGCCGATGCTGACAAGTAAAAATGTTCTGCCAATCTGGAAAAGCTGCCAAGAAAAGCATTCGGTATTAACCTTAAGCTTTTCAAGAACCTTTTTATAAACGGGTTCAAGAAGAATACTGCCGGAAATAATTACACTGTTCCAAAGACCGTAAGCAACATATTTATAACTTGAGCCATGCCATACACCTACAAGGAAAAAGGTTATAAACGATGCAAGGAAGGTAGGAAGCATCTTTCCAATATAGGTTCCGAAAATTTTTCTTGTTTTCTTACCGAGATTTGTAAATGCCTTCGAAAGTGAAAGCGGATAAAAAACGTAATCCTTCATCCATGCGCCGAGTGTGATATGCCATCTTCTCCAGAATTCAGAAACAGACCTTGCAAAGTAGGGTCTTTCAAAGTTGACCGCCATTTCAATACCGAACACCTGTGCTACGCCTCTTACCATATCCATACCGCCGGAGAAGTCGGCATAGACCTGAACGCCGTAAATCATAGATCCCAACAATATTACAAGACCCTTGTAGTTATCATAATTACCGAACACTTCGTTTGCAATTACACCCATATATTCGGCAAGTGTAAGCTTTTTAACAAGACCCCAGAGGAAAAGCTGAAGCCCGTATTTAAACTGTGTAAAGTTAAAACGGTGTCCCTCATAAAGCTGCGGTGCAAGATGACCGAAGCGACCGATGGGTCCCTGAACAATCTGAGGGAAGAAGGACACAAACAGTGCCACCTTTGCA
>JAZSPQ010000001.1:0-5386 GCA_045537485.1 Acutalibacteraceae bacterium
CACCTTTTTCTCCGAAAACGGGCACACCCTCGTCACTTCGTGACACTCCCTCTAACAGAGGGAATTACCTTTCAGGAGAGGCAAGCTTGTCGTTTGCACCCTCGGTGCTATCGTAACGCAATCGCGGGGGAAAAAACGAAAACAGAGAGGCTTTATTCCGCCCCGTCAGGTTGGAATAGAAATACTTTATAAATCAAGCTTACAAATCAGTTAATATTAAACTTTAATATAAATAAAAAATTTCGTAAATTCGGCGGAATATAAGGTGATTGTTTAATAAGACCTTATCCGCGATTGCGTTATGATAACACCGAAGGTGTCACATTGCGGTGGCTCCCTTGAAAGGGGAGCTGTCACGAAGTGACTGAGGGGTTTGCGCATTGTGAATTGCGAATTGAATAAACAAGGAGGTTTAGCCATGGATGAAATCAAGGCTAACGCTGAAATTCAGGAAACAGTAACAGAAGAAATTGAAGTAATGGACACCGTTGTTACCGAGGAGTACAACGCTGATGCCATTCAGGTTCTTGAAGGACTTGAGGCAGTAAGAAAGCGTCCCGGTATGTATATCGGTTCAACAGGCCCCAGAGGACTTCACCACCTCGTGTATGAAATCGTTGATAACTCAATCGACGAGGCTCTCGCAGGCTACTGTACCCACATCGAGGTTGAAATTTTACCCGGTGATATTATTACCGTACGTGACAACGGCCGCGGTATTCCCGTAGGTATCAACGAGCAGCAGGGACTTCCCGCAGTTACCGTTGTTCTTACAGTGCTTCACGCCGGCGGTAAGTTCGGCGGCAGCGGCTATAAGGTATCAGGCGGTCTTCACGGTGTCGGTTCATCTGTTGTTAACGCTCTTTCCGAATGGATGGAGGTTGAGGTTTCTCAGAACGGCCACGTTCACCATCAGCGCTTTGAAAGAGGCAACATTATGACTGACCTTACCGTTATCGGTGATACAACCGAAACAGGTACGTTTATCCGCTTCAAGCCTGATGCTCTTATTTTCCAGGAAACCACAGTTTACGATTACGATACACTTAAAAACCACCTTCGTGAGTCAGCATTCCTTAATGCAGGTCTTGCTATCACTCTCACAGATAAGCGTGATCCCGATAATATCCTTGAGGATTATTTCTGCTATGAGGGCGGTATCGGCTCCTTTGTTGAGCACATAAACGAAAGCTACGGTCTTACTGCCGTACACGAGAAGGTTATCCACTTCTCCTGCGTTGACGGTGACAGAAGCGCCGAGGTTGCTCTTATGTATAACGACGGCTATAAGGAAAGAATTTTCTCTTATGCCAACAACGTTAATACAGTTGACGGCGGTACTCACGAAACAGGCTTCAAGACTGCTCTTACCAAGGTTTTCAATGAGTACGGCAAAAAGTACGGCTATCTTAAGGATGCGGATACAAAGCTCACCGGTGAGGACTGCCGTGAGGGTCTTGTTGCAGTTATATCCGTTAAGCTTACCGAGGCTCAGTTTGAGGGTCAGACAAAGGGTAAGCTTGGTAACACCGAAATGACAAAGCTTGTGTCAAACACAGTTTATAATAAGCTTACTGACTTCTTTGAGGAAAATCCTGCGGTTGCAAAGGTTATCGTTTCAAAGAGCCTTGACGCTTCAAGAGCAAGAGAGGCTGCAAGACGTGCGAGAGAGGCCGCAAGAAGAAAGTCTCCCCTTGAATCAAACTCACTTCCCGGTAAGCTTGCCGACTGTACCGAAAAGGACCCTTCAAAGACAGAAATCTATATCGTAGAGGGTGACTCTGCAGGCGGCTCTGCAAAGGAAGGCAGAGACAGAACAATTCAGGCTATTCTTCCTCTCTGGGGTAAAATGCTCAACGTTGAAAAGTCAAGACCCGACAAGGTTATTTCCAACGAAAAGCTTCTTCCCGTTGTAACGGCTCTCGGTGCAGGCTTCGCAGATGACTTCGACGAAAGCAAGCTTCGCTACCACAAGGTAGTTATCATGGCCGATGCCGACGTCGACGGTGCTCACATCAGAACACTTCTTCTGACCTTCTTCTTCAGATATATGCGTCCTCTTATTGACGGCGGATATGTTTATATAGCTCAGCCTCCTCTTTATAAGCTCAGCAAGGGAAAGAAGCACGAATATGCTTATTCCGATGAGGAAAGAGACAGAAAGATGCTCGAAATGCCCGGCGCTGACATTCAGAGATATAAGGGTCTTGGTGAAATGGACCCTGAACAGCTCTGGGAAACTACAATGAATCCGGAAAACAGAATTATGCTTCGTGTTACTCTTGAGGATGCTATCGTCGCAGACGAAACCTTCTCAATTCTTATGGGTGATAAGGTTGAACCGAGACGTGAGTTCATTGAAAAGAATGCGAAGTACGTTCAGAACCTGGATGTTTAATTCAATGCGCGATTCGCAATTCGCAATGCGCAATCGAGCTTAAAGCTTGCGGAAACTTAAATGTGCATCCCGCCGTTTTTAAGTTTTTGTAAAAAAATATAATAAAGGCATTCATTAAGAATATAAATCATTTTAATTTAAATAATAAAATTTCGTAAATCGGGCGGAATATATGGTTTTTGTTTGTAAAACCTTGTCCGCGATTGCGCTATAATAGCACCGCAGGTGCAAACTTTAGCCTTGCCTCTCCTGAAAGGAGAGGTGGCGGATGTGCCAACATCCGTCGGAGAGGTTCTGCGCATTGCGAATTGCGAATTCAACAAGGATTTGATATTATGACTCCCTACGGAATTATATATACCGACAATGCCTATTCCTTTGAGCAGTCGGTAAGTATATGGCAAAAAAAATTCGGAGTGATGAAAATATCACTGCTTTTAAAAATTTCGCTGATATTATGCCTGATCCTGGCTGTAGTCTATTTTGCGGCAGGCTATCTGCTCAAGGACAGAATGTATTTTTACTTTTACATCATCCAGTGTGCGGTAACGGTGGCTGTTGTCTATTCGGTTATGAGAATGACAAACATTAAAGCTCTTGCTTCACAGTGTATGCAAAAAACCGATTTACAGCTGGTTTTATATGAGGACAGGCTTATTCTCACAACGCCCTACAGTAAGAGTGAATATTATTACGACGAAATAATTTATTGCGGTGAAAAAAACGGCTGTATCACAATTATTATTGATCAGTCCGTGGCTCCTGTTTCGATTCAGAGGGAATCAGTTAAAACAGGCAGCTATGCCACGGTTTGTGAAATTCTCACAAATGTGATGAAGGAAAAGTTCCTTCAGGCGGGGAGGTAAGAAAATGAAGCATATTTCAATCAGCTACACTCCCACCGCTGAGGATTATATAAGCTATTCAAAAAAGGCTGAACCCGCTCTTTTTTACATGCGAATAAAAAGGATGATGCTCCCTTTTGCAATAATGATGATTGCAGGCTTTTTCTTTGACATCTATCTTTCAATTTTATCCTTCAGCTTCTTTCTCATATCAAATCTTGCTCCTGCAATGCTAAACAGGGAATATGTAAAAAAGCAGGAAAAATCTAAATTCACAAAAAGACCCGTTACGGTTGATTTTTATGAGGATCACATAGTTTACAGCTATAACCCCGACGAAAACTTCAAGGGCAGGGGTGAAAGGCATTACGGTTTTAAAGCAATAAACGGTGTTGTTGAAAGTGAGGAATATATCTATTTTCTCACTAAGGCGGCAAATATTATCAATATTCCGAAAAGAGTATTGCAGCAGGAAGAATATGATATGCTTAAAAACCTTATAGATAATCTTTTTTCAAATAAATATCAGAAAATATAAGCCACTAAATGAAAATAACAGACAGACGGTGATAAAATGGAAAATTTAAATTATGAAAACCAGACTATAATTGATGTTGACCTTAATAAGGAAATGAGAAAATCCTTCCTTGACTATTCAATGTCGGTTATCACATCCCGTGCCCTTCCCGATGTAAGAGACGGTCTCAAGCCCGTTCACAGACGTATTCTTTACACAATGCACGAAAACGGTCTTTATCCCGAAAAGGCATACCGTAAATGCGCCGATACCGTCGGTTCGGTGCTCGGCTCATACCATCCTCACGGTGACGCATCCGTTTACGATGCTATGGTACGTCTTGCACAGAAATTCTCAACAAGATACATCCTTGTTGACGGTCACGGTAACTTCGGTTCAGTTGACGGTGACCCCCGTGCTGCGTACCGTTACACAGAAAGCAAGATGAGCAAAATCTCTATGGAGATGCTCACGG
This sequence comes from Acutalibacteraceae bacterium, assembly GCA_045537485.1. Classification (GTDB taxonomy): domain Bacteria; phylum Bacillota; class Clostridia; order Oscillospirales; family Acutalibacteraceae; genus UBA6857. The sequence continues at coordinate 4,236 of JAZSPQ010000001.1, forward strand.
ATATAGACAAGGATACGGTTGATTTTGCTCCCAACTATGACGACCGTCTTAAGGAGCCTACCGTACTCCCCTCACGTTTCCCGAACATCCTCGTAAACGGCTCAACTGGTATCGCCGTAGGTATGGCAACAAACATTCCTCCTCACAATTTAGGTGAGGTTATTGACGGTATGTGCTATTATATCGATAATCCCGACGCTGAGCTTGATGAGCTTATGCAGTTTATCAAGGGTCCCGACTTCCCCACAGCAGGTATTGTTATGGGAAGAAGCGGTATCAGAGCAGCTTATGCTACCGGCAGAGGAAAAATCGTCGTAAGAGCAAGGACCGAAATCGTTGAAAACAAAAACGGCAGGTTTTCCATTGTTGTTACCGAGCTTCCTTATCAGGTAAATAAGCGCCGTCTTATCGAATCTATTGCTGACCTTGTTAAGGATAAGAAAATCGAAGGTATTGCCGATATCAACGACTATTCAAACCGTGAGGGTATGAGAATGGTTGTTGACCTTAAGCGTGATGCAAATCCTCAGGTTGTTCTCAACCACCTTTTCTCACTTACACAGATGCAGGTTTCTTACGGTATTATTATGCTTACCCTTGTAAACGGTGAGCCGAAAATTCTCACTCTTAAGCAGGTACTTGAGCATTACGTACGTTTCCAGGAAGAGGTTATTGTAAGAAGAACACGCTATGACCTTAAGAAGGCTCAGGAAAGAGCTCACATTTTAGAGGGTCTTAAGATTGCTCTTGACTTTATCGACGAGGTTATTAAAATCTTACGTGCATCAAAGGACCAGGCAACCGGTAAGCAGGCTCTTATTGACCGCTTCGGCTTAACCGAAATTCAGGCAGATGCTATCGTCAAGATGCGTCTCGGTCAGCTTACAGGTCTTGAAAGAACAAAGATTGAAGAGGAATTAGCCGCACTTAACCTCAAGATTCAGGAATATAACGAAATTCTTGCTTCCGAGGCAAAGGTAAGAGAAATCGTTAAAAACGAGGCTCAGGCTATCGGTGACAAGTTCAGAGACGAAAGAAGAACCGAGATTGCCGCAATCAGCGGTGAGGTTGATATTGAAGACCTTATCCCCGAGGAGGAGTGTGTATATACTCTTACCAATATGGGCTATATCAAGCGTCAGCCCGCTCAG
>JAZSPQ010000063.1:0-25934 GCA_045537485.1 Acutalibacteraceae bacterium
TGGTAGAGCAGTGGACTGAAAATCCACGTGTCGCTGGTTCGATTCCGGCCGGAGGCACCAAATATGCGGATGTAGCTCATCTGGTAGAGCGCCACCTTGCCAAGGTGGAGGTAGCGAGTTCGAGCCTCGTCATCCGCTCCAAAAAAGAACGAAGCAAAAAGCTTCGTTCTTTTTTTATCCAAGCCGCAGGCTTGGCATATCATCACGCGTCAGCGTGTATATCATCGCCGAAGGCGCATATCATCACCGAAGGCTGTATTAACTGCGGCTTGATGAGATACAATGCTTCGCATTGATGATATACAAGGCTTTGCCTTGATAAATTTAAATTTAAATGGTAAAATGATTCCATAAAAGGGAGATTCCATCTTACAGCTGCAAAGGATGATACAAAATGATTACAAAATCAACAGACGGGTATCTTACCCTTCTTTTAACAACCGGTAAAACACTTGTACCTTTTCATCTTGATTATGATGATGACGATGATGCTTTTGACCCTATATCAGAACTGAGCGTCGTTTATGACGGTATAAAATATCGGGGCAAGGGAACAAACTACCTCTGGACGGATACTTTTGCCGATTTGCAGAAGAACCTTCCTGAAGGCGTCAGTATCGCTTGCTGTTTAACTTGTCGGCACGGAAATATGTGTCCGTACGGGAATTCAGAAAATGAACTTTACTGCACAAAAGGTTTAAAAGTTGAAAACGAGGATGATCTTTGCGATTTGTTTGATGCATATTTTACAAATGATCCGAATATTCTCCTCAAAGTTTCTTCCTTCAACTATTGCGATAACTTCGTTTATCAGAGCGATGATTATTGCACGTACAACGATTATTTATATAATCTGAGTGATAGTAAATAAACGCCTTTCTGACCAATGCACTTCACCTATAGAGGTAACAACTATGAAAAATCACAACCTTGCTCTCTCGGCGATGTTTCTCACCCTCGCATTTATAATCCCCCTCGCAACGGGTCAGTCTCCACAGATAAACTCTGTACTCTGCCCTATGCATATACCCATACTCCTTTGCGGATTTATATGCGGTAAGAGCTACGGCTTTGCAGTGGGTGCTATGGCTCCCATACTTCGCTCACTGACTCTCGGTACTCCGCTTTTCTTCCCGACGGCTGTTGCTATGGCGTTCGAGCTTGCAACTTACGGCTTCATTTCGGGACTTTTATATGACAAGCTGCCGAAAAAGAACATACATATATACACCTCATTTATTATTGCAAAGGTTATCGGCAGAATTATGTGGGGTATTGCCCATTTCTGCCTTTTAGGCTTTGATGTGTCGGAATACAGCTTTACAGACTTCTGGTCAGCAGGTGTGGTGCTCTCTATGCCCGGCACTATTCTTCAGCTTTTGATTATCCCTGCAATTATTATAATAGTAAAAAACAAAAAGCTTCTCCGGGCGGGAAGCTGAAGGGAGTCTTCTTATGTCCCCACAAATAAGAAAAATCACAGAAGCCGACCGCGCCGCTGTCCTTACTATGATGCAGGAGTTTTACTCCTCCCCTTTTGTATCAACTGACGGCTCAGAAGAAATTTTCAACTCCGATATTGACGCCTGCCTTTCCGAGTCCCCTTATATTGAAGGCTATGTTTTCGACCTTGACGGTACTCTTCAGGGCTATGCTATGCTCGCAAAAAGCTTTTCCACCGAATTCGGCAAGCCTTGTATATGGATTGAAGACCTATATATACTCAAAGAGCATCGTGGCAAAGGTCTCGGAGGTCGCTTTATTGAGTTTATAAAAGAGAAATATCCCAACACCCTTCTTCGCCTCGAGGTTGAGGAGGAAAACGAAATCGCAGTACATACCTATAAAAAGGCGGGCTTTGATTTCTTCCCCTATCTCGAAATGAAAACGGAGATTTAATATGAAAACGGAAACTAAAAGAAAAATCAGAAATGCCATTATCATTCTCGCCGTTGCCTCGGTACTGAGTACGGTGCTGTATTTTGCTAAAACCGAGCAGTATAAGGACTGGCAGAGCACCGACGGTGTGCTTACCGATACTCAGCAGTTTTACCATAAAGGTCGCTCATACCGACTTTATTACCGCTATACCGTTGACGGCATTACCTACGAGGGTAACGAGCTGTTTTCGGGCAACATCCCCGATTCACATTATATCGGCGAGCCGATTACCGTGTGGTATAACCCCGAAAACCACTCAAGCTCCTTCTATGCTAAGCCGGGACCGGGTCTTTGGCCCTATGCACCTTTTTTTCTGGGCTTTCCCATTCTGCTTTCAGCCTTAGGAGTTAGAAGAAAAAGAATCAGCGTCAGCACATAAAATTATTAAACGAGACAAGGTACGCCACACGGGGCGTACCCTACTGTTTTAATGGCAATGATGATGGTGTCCGTGGTGGCTGTGTGAGGCTTCTGCAATACATTCCTTCTCACCGCACTCTTCACCCTCAGACTCAGTTTCAACAGTACTGTGAGCGATGCCGTGCTCCTTTAATTCTTCCTTGATACTGTGCTTCACCTTCGATGTATCGCCGACGGTAACGGCGTGAAGCGTTGCATAGCACACCTCACCGTCAAGGCTTCTTATATGAATATGATGAATATCCTTAACACCTTCTATACCGAGAAGGTGTTCTTTTATTTCCTTTATGTCAATCCCCTCGGGAGTCTTTTCGAGAAACAGCTCTCCTATCTGACGAAAGCCCTTGATAGCGTTGATAAGTATAAAAAGAGCAACACCGATTGACATTATCGGGTCGATAATATAAAGGCCCGCCAGCCTTATCACCACAGAACCGATGAGCACAACTACCCAACCGAGCACATCCTCGAGCATATGAAGGTTAACTGCCTTCTGATTAAGTGAATTCCCTCCCCTTGTGAAAAAGGCGGCAATAAGGTTGGCAATAAAACCAAAAAGAGCAAAAATAAGCATCCCTTCACTGTTTATCTCAACCGGTGATATTATTCTGCTTATTCCCTTGTAAATAACAAAAACCGAACCGATTATAAGAATAGCATCGGTAATCGCCGCACCGAGAACAGAGTACCTTCTGTAACCGTAGGTGTAGCTTTCGTCTGGGGATTTCAGACTTTTTTTCTCAAGAAAAAAGGACAGGCCTATACTCAGAGAGTCCCCGAGATCATGAACCGAGTCTGACAGTATTGCTACACTTCCCGTAAAAAATCCGCCGAGAATCTCAAACAGTGAAAAACTCAGATTGAGAATAAAGGCGATTAAAATTCGTCTTTCTGTTTTCATAATTATATCCCTCACTTGACTTAAAATATCACCTGTAATATAATATATATGTTATCGAACAGTTTGTTCAATAATATTTTATAGCAACAATCGGAATTCATCAACAAACGACTTATCGGATTTGTATTTTACTGAACATTTATCCTTTTTTGTTCGGAGGTTATTATGGACAGACGGCAACGAAAAACAAGAGAAGCGATTTTCACCGCTTTCAGCAGCCTTTTAAGAAATCGCAGGTATGAGAACATCACCGTTCAGGATATCATCGACAAAGCCGACATCGGCAGAAGCACCTTTTACTCCCACTTTGAAACCAAGGACACCCTGCTTAAAGCTATGTGCAGTGATATTTTTGAGCATATCATCGGCGGCAAGGCATGTGATTACCCTTCGGAGTCAGACACACTTCAGGCAAAGCTGACCCATATTCTTTGGCATTTTGAGAGTAAAAAAAGTGACATCAGGGGCATACTTTCCTCTCAGAGTCACGATATATTTTTAGGCTATCTCAAAGATTATCTCTCCACCCTCTTTCAAATGCACCTTTCAGATTTTCGCACCGAGGTACCCGATGATTTTCTTTTGCACCACCTTGTGGGCTCCTTCAGTGAAACGGTGAACTGGTGGATAAAAGAAAACCCCGACGCCTCACCGGATGAGGTAGCAGGATATTATATGGCAGTTATTGAAACCCACTGATTTTTGTGTATTGTGACAAAGTGTAATAAAACATCTTGCAAAAAACGATTTCCGATGTTATAATTCAGCAAAAATATAAGGAGGTAATTTTATGCAGACAAAAAAACAAAATCTCGCTCAGGTTCGCACTCTGACTCTCGGAGCCATTTTAACCGCACTGGTTATCGTTCTTCAGATGCTCGGTCAGTTTATCCGTTTCGGACCCTTCTCAATTTCTCTCGTTCTTCTTCCCATCGTAATAGGTGCGGCTATGTGCGGCCCTAAAATCAGCACATGGCTCGGCTTCATCTTCGGTGTTATGGTGCTTGCCACCGATGCCGCCGCCTTCCTTGCAATCAGCGTACCCGGTACGGTTATAACAGTTCTTCTCAAGGGTATGGCCTGCGGTCTTGCCGCCGGACTTATCTGCAAGGCTCTCGAAAATAAAAACAGATACCTTGCGGTTATCCTTGCCGCTTTGGTCTGCCCTGTTGTAAACACAGGCGTTTTCCTTCTCGGTTGTGTGGTTTTCTTCCTTGATACTATCCGTGAGTGGGGCGCAGGCGCGGGCTATGACAATGCTTTCGCCTATCTCATTTTCGGTATGGTGGGGATCAACTTCCTCGCAGAGCTCGCAATCAATATTTTCCTTTCCCCCACAGTTGTAAGGCTTCTTAATGTGGGAAAGAAGAGCCGCTGAGCAAGTGAGCGGACGAGTAGTAAGGAAAGCACCCTTTAGGGGTGCTTTTTTAATTCGGAATGCGGAATTGCAGGAAAGCTGTCTGCTGTCAGAAAAGGTGTGCAACCGCAGAATCCGCAGATGATGTAATACCAATAAAAACTCCGGCATTTAGGGTGTTACACACCCTTTTGTGTCGGAGTTCATTTTTTCGCTTATCAGATGAGTCAAAATGATAAAAGCTTTTATTCGATTGTGCCGCCACCGACAACATAGTCACCGTCATAAAGAACTACTGCCTGACCCTTTGCAACGGCCCTCTGCGGCTCATCAAAAATCAGAGAGAAGCGGTTTTCATCAATCTGCGTCACAGTAGCCCACTGCTCCTCGTGCTTATAGCGCACCTTTGCCTTGACCCTGAGTTCTTTTTCGAGAGTATCAAAGGGAATAAAATTGATGTCCCTTGCAGTCAGCTCCCTTGAAAAAAGGCTCTGATTATCGGAAAGAATGACTCTGTTGTTTTCAGCATCCTTTTCCTTGACATACATCGGTGCGGGAAGAGCAAGGCCCAGACCCTTTCTTTGACCGACGGTGTATCGGATGATTCCTTTATGAGTCCCCAGCACCTCACCCTCGGTATTGACAAACTGTCCCTCAGGGAATTTCAGCCCGGAGTATCTTTCAATAAATTTGGCATAATCTCCGTCAGGAATGAAGCAGATATCCTGGCTGTCCTGCTTGTGTGCAGAGGTAAAATTAATGCTCTCTGCAATTTCTCTGACCTGAGCCTTGGTGTAGCCGCCCAAGGGCAGAAGGGTATGTGAAAGCTGATGCTGTGTCAGGGAATACAGCACATAGCTCTGATCCTTAGCTGTGTCGGCGCCCTTTTTCAGCAAAAATCTGTCACCGCATTTTTCAATACGGGAATAGTGACCCGTTGCGATTTTTTCATAGCCCTCACCTTGTGCAAAATTCAGAAGTTCACCGAATTTAAGATGCCTGTTGCATAAAATGCAGGGGTTTGGCGTTGCACCCTCACAGTAAGCCTTTATAAACCCGTCTATAACGTGAGTTTTGAATTTTTCGCCGAGATAAGCTCTGAAAAAGGGAATATCCAGCATTTTTGCAGTGTTTTCCGCATCAAGGGCATCGGTGCTTTCTTTTTCAATAAACACATCCCCGTTTTTAAAAAAGCTGCAGTTAACACCTGCGGCTTCATAGCCCTCGCGTTTTAAAATATAGGCAGAAACAGCGCTGTCAACGCCTCCGCTCATACCCACCATAACCTTTTCGCTCATAAAACACCTCCGAATACTTGCTGTCCTTGATTATATATTTCCCGCGGACTAATGTCAAGCATCAAAGCTCAGCTCTTCACCGGTAAATTCAGGACAGGGAGCATAGGGAAGAACAACGGTGAAATCAGTATAATCGGGAGTGCTTTTGGCTGTTATGATGCCGCCGTGAAGCTCCACAAGCTGTTTTGCTATTGCAAGACCCAGGCCCGAGCCGCCGGTGGCGGTTTTTCTTGCGGAATCCGCACGGAAAAACTTATCGAAAAGCCTTGAAAGCTTCTCTTGCGGAATTTCATCACAGCGGTTACGGAATTTAATAATCAGGCGGTTATTCATCACCCTTGCGCCCACTCTTATAATTGAGTTTTCATAGCTGTAATTAACTGCATTTTTTAAAAGATTGTCAAAAACACGTGCCAGCTTATCCGAATCGGCAAAAATCAGAATCTTCTCGGGCATATCAATTCTTATATCAAGCTTTTTTTCGCTGAGCATAGGATAAAATTCATCGGCTATCTGATTGATCATCATTCCCAGATCAATACGGTTTTTCTCTAAAGCCACCGAATGAATGTTAAACCGTGTTATTTCAAAAAATTCGGTGATAAGCTGCTCAAGGCGGTAGGACTTGTCAAGGGCTATACCCGTAAATTTTGCTCTTTGCTCCGTTGTCAGCTCCGGGGACTCGTCCAAAAGCGTTAGATATCCGATTATCGAGGTCAGCGGAGTTTTAAGATCGTGAGCAAGATACATAACAAGGTCGTTTTTCTTGCTTTCTGCCTCTGCGGCACGGCTTCTGCTGTCGAGAACCTCCAGCTTTATATCCTTAAGCTTGATTTCAATATCGCTGTAGCTTCGTGAGAAAGAGGCTATATCCTCATCGCTGTCACAGAAGGCCGCAAGGCTTTTATAAGTTTTATCAAAATTAATAAGCGTGGAAACCGACTGAATAAAGCAGTTAACAATGAAAACCAGAACAAATATCAGCAAGGGAAAAATATACTGTTCTCTGAAAAGCCAATCCACCGCACCGTCATTCAGAAACAGCCGCAGTAAGGGAGCCACGTCATTATAATAGAAGCGATAAAAAACTCTGTAATTACTGTTATTGAGACTTCCGAAAAGGTAAATAATTATGTATATTATTTCAAGAACAGTGAAGGAAATCAAATTTTTTACAATGAAGCTTTTAACAGTATGTGCCGTTATGCTTTTGAGTTCATTTTTTCTTTTATTCCCTTTCAATTTTATATCCCACTCCCCATACGGTTTTGATAAACTTAGGATTTTTCGGCTTTTCGTGCATTTTTTCTCTTATCCGTCTTATATGTACCATAACGGTGTTATTGCTGTCAAGGTATTTTTCGCCCCATACCCTTTCGAATATTTCCTCGGTGGAAATGACCTTGCCCGCATTTTCACAAAGCAGCCACAAAATACCGAATTCTGTGGGAGTAAGGTTAAGCTTTTGCGAATAAAGAGTACAGGTCCGGTTAAGGTTGTTGATTTCAAGACCTGAAATCTCGATTATATCCTCCGACTGACTGTTTTCGTTATACTGTCTGTAGCGTCTTATCTGTGCCTTTGCTCTTGCAACAAGCTCGGGAGGATTAAAGGGCTTTGTGACATAATCGTCGGCGCCGAGAGACAGCCCCGATATTCTGTCGGTAAAGGCGGTTTTCGCCGTGAGCATAATAACCGGATATTTATGTCTTTTTCTTATTTCGGCGCAAAGCTGAAAGCCGTCGATTCCCGGAAGCATAACATCGAGAATTGCCAGATCCAATTCCTCTTTTTTTATTGCTTCATAAGCGCTTTCACCCTCATGGCATTTTATAACCTCATAACCCTCACTGCTTAGATAATGCTCAATCAGATCGGCAATTTCTTTTTCGTCGTCTACAACAAGAATTTTCATTTTCTTCCCTCCTGTATTCTTCTGAAAACAGTATATCACTTTAATTCTTTCCGTTTCTTAAGACTTTCTTAATTTTTTACCTCTTGGACGGATTTTTCCGAAATATTATTAATTTTGATAAATTAACCTTAAAACTCTTTATTTTTTTCAAGGTATATATTATTATAATATAATATATAGATATATAATCCTGAAAGAAAGGTGATATATATGAGCAAAATCTTAATTGTTGACGATGATTTATCTATAGCTCAGCTCATTTCCGACGCACTGGAGGACGAGGGGTATGACACCGTTATCAAAAATGACGGAAGAAGTGCCTATGAATACATATCGGAAAATGAAAAGGATATTTCTCTGATTACTCTTGATATTATGATGCCGGATATTTCCGGTATTGAGCTTTGCAGGTTTGTGAGAACCACCGTTGACTGCCCGATCATTTTTGTTTCGGCAAAGAGTAAGGCCGTTGATGCGGTGCTGGGTCTTGAAAACGGCGGCGACGACTATATTGCAAAGCCCTTTGTGGTTGAAGAATTCGTGGCAAGAGTGAAAGCACATTTAAGGCGTGAAAAAAGAAGCAACCGTGAAACAGAAAAGGGCATCATCAAGGTTGGCGACATTGAAATCAACACCAATTCCTACGAGGTTTTTAAAAACGGTGTTTTAGTACCCTTTTCCACCAGAGAGTTTCAGCTCATACAGTACCTTATGGAAAATGCCGGAAAGGTTCTCACGAGAGAGCAGATATTCAGCCACGTATGGGATACGGAATTCGGTGATATCGGCACCGTTGCCGTAAACATAAAAAATATAAGAGATAAAATAGACACCGAAAACCAATACATAAAAACTGTTTGGGGCGTCGGTTATAAGTTTGTGAAAATGATATAAATGTTCGGAAGGAGTGAAAGCCGTGAGTTCGGGAAAAAGAGCAAACATCACTTTTATATTAATTATGCTCTGTGTTATTGCGGCTTTCGCCTTTTCATATAACGCTTCGGTCACAAAAACCGTTGCCGATGCCGCATATAACGACAGAGTGATTCTCCACAGCTATAACTCGGAAATTGTTGAAAAGCTTGTCAGCAAGGAAAGCATAGACCGTTGGAGTGAAATTGTTGAGCAGTATGAGGATATTGTTATCGTTATAGAAAACGAGGATAACGAGGTCGTCACAAAATCAATAGGCAGAACCTGGTCCGCCCTTGACGTAAAGGTTCAGACACCCTTCGACTATCAGGGCAAGGCATATGTTATCAAATCCTCTGTTTACCTTCTCAGGGACTATCTTACCGATGTGCGGGTGCTTGTAAGGTTCATCTTTATTGAGTTTTTAATAGGGCTTGCCGCTCTGGCACTTTTGATTTTTGCTATCTACAGCTCTATGCTGCGCCCCTACGTCGGCCTTTATAAAGCCATTGAGGAATACGATAAAACAGGCAAGCTCAAGGAGCTGAAGCTGAAGGGCTATGCGGGCAATGTATATAAGCGCTTTGTTTCACTGACAAAAAACCTTGAAAATCAGCAGAAAAATCAGCGCAGGATCATTGCCTCCATTTCCCACGATATAAAAACTCCCCTGACCTCAATTATGGGTTATGCGGAGCAGCTTCAGAAGGAAAATATAAGCGAGGAAAGAAAAAAGCGATATCTTCGGACTGTTTATGCAAAGAGCGAGGATATAACACAGCTCATCAAGGAATTTGACGACTATCTGAATCTTAATGTCAGACAGAACATAACAGCTCAGGCTGTTACACTGCAGGAAATTTACGGCAATATAATTGACGATTACGCCTATGAGCTGGAAAACAACGGAATTGATTTTGAAATATTCCTCAAGGGTGATGAATCTGCCTGTGTCAGGCTGGATCTGACAAAATTCAGAAGAGTGCTCGGCAATATTTTTTCAAACTCGGTAAAGCATCTGGTAAATGAGAAAAAGCTTATAGAGGTAAGGCTTGACTCGGATAAAGAAAAAATATATATCACTGTTGACGATTCGGGCGAGGGCGTCAGTGAGGATAAGTACGAAATGATTTTCGAACCTCTCTACACCTCGGATAAAGGCAGAAAGGTTGCAGGACTCGGACTTGCAATATGCCGTGAAATAACCGAGCTTCATAACGGTAAAATTTATGCTCAGGCATCCCATCTTGGCGGCTTGAGAATATGCATAGAGCTGGACAGAGATGATAAAAAACGTAATAATCGGTGACAACATGAAAAAAGAAGAAATTTTGCAAAAGAATGATGATATAAAGCTTCAAATAACCGCTCTCACATCTCAGGGAAGCGGTTTGGGGCGTTATAAGGATATGGCGGTTTTTGTTGAGGGCACTGCACCCGGCGATGAAATTGAAGCTCACATAATCAAGGTTAAGAGCAGCTATGCGGTGGGCAAGATCAAAAAGATTATAAAGCCTGCCAAGTGCCGTGTTGAATCTGACTGTGTTTATGACAGCCGTTGCGGAGGCTGTGCCTACAGACATATAAGCTATGAAAAGGAGCTTGAAATCAAAAGGCAGGCAGTGACCGATGCTCTTCAGAGAATCGGCGGACTTGATATTGAGGTGAATCAGATACTTTCTATAGCCGACCCGAAGCATTACAGAAACAAGGCACAGATTCCTGTAGGGCTTGATGAAAGCGGCAACCTGCTTACGGGCTTTTATTCAAGGCGTACTCACCGTATAATCGACAGCTCGGAATGTCTTTTACAGCGTGAGGACTTCAACAGGCTTATACCTGCAATAAGGCAGTATATTCTTGAAAATCCCATTACGGTATATAACGAAAAAACAGGAAAGGGTCTTCTCAGGCACATTTATCTCAGGCAAGCAAGAGCTACGGGTGAAATAATGGTCTGCCTTGTTATAAACGGTGACAGCCTGCCGAGAAAAGAGAGGTTGATTGAAAATCTGACAAGCACGGGACTCAACATAAAGTCCGTAGTGATAAACATAAACAAAGAAAACACCAATGTGGTGTTGGGTGAAAGATGCATCACCCTTTACGGCAGTGACTATATTGAGGATATTCTCTGCGGCTTACGCTTCAGGATAAGTCCCCTTTCCTTCTATCAGGTGAACCCCGAGGGTACTGAGCTGCTTTACGGCAAGGCAAAGGAATATGCAGGGCTGACCGGCGAAGAGGTGCTTCTCGACCTTTACTGCGGCACAGGCACCATCGGTCTTACAATGGCTGACAAGGCAAAGCAGCTCATAGGTGTTGAAATAATACCTCAGGCCATAGAAAACGCTAAAGAAAATGCTAAGCTCAACGGCATAACTAACGCCCGTTTCGTCTGTGACGATGCAACGGGCATGGCGAAAACTCTATATGATGAGGGCATAAGACCTGACGTTGTTATACTCGACCCGCCGAGGAAGGGCTGCAGCCGCGAGGTTATCGAAACTGTGACAAAAATGGCTCCTGACAGAGTGGTTTATGTTTCCTGCGACCCTGCAACCCTTGCAAGAGACCTTGCAATATTCACTGAGCAGAGCTATGAAGTCACCGAGGTCACCGCAGTTGATATGTTCCCGAGAACAACCCATGTCGAAAGTGTTGTTCTTTTGTCCCGTTCTTTTAAGCATTAACCGCTGATAAAAATCAGTATTGCAATTGATAATTCTATATTGTAATATTATATTATTGTATAACACCAGGAGGAGTAAATATGGAAATCATTTCAAAAGTCAAAAATGTTTTTGCCACCGGAGAGGGCTGGTCAACAGAGCCGGTTGAAAGATTGAGCTATTATTCATATTTTGCCGGTCAGAATATGATTTACACTCTTTTCAACACCTGCCTTGCAACCTACCTTCTGTTTCTGGGCATAAATCCTATCAAATCGGCGGCGGTTATTTTTGTTGTAAAGGTATGGGACGCCGTAAATGATACAATGTTCGGTGTCATATTTGATAAGATCAAATTTAAAAGCGGCAAAAAATATCTGCCCTGGCTGCGTGTTTCAACGGTTCTTATCCCCCTTGCAACAATACTGACTTTTATCATTCCTAAGGGCACCTCGGAAACAGTCAAGCTCGCATGGTTTGCTATTGCATATATACTTTGGGATACGGCTTACACTCTTTGTGATGTACCCATATTCGGCATACTGACCTCTATGAGTCAGAGCATCGACGAAAGAAATTCCATTCAGTCATACAAGAGCATTGCTACCTACGCCGGTGTCGGTATCACCTCCACACTTACAACCGTTCTTATCAGTGAAGAGGTCGGTTTAGGCTACGGTATAATCACACTTATAATAAGTGCTTTTGCTTTTCTTCTTATGTCACCTGCATCCTTCAAGCTTAAGGAGCGTTATCACGCCGAAAGCGAAGAAAGTTTCTCAATCAAGGCTATGCTTTCATATCTTGTGAAAAACAAGTATCTGCTGATATATTATGTCGGGCTTTTCTTCTATTCCGCACTGAATATCGGCAACGCCTTCACCCTTTTCGTTTCTTATTATCTTTTCCACAGCACCCTCTTTACCATTGTTGTCGGTGCAGTCGGAACAGTACCCCAGCTTGTTATTGCCTTGCTGCTTCCTAAGCTTTTCCGCAAATTTGACAAGATGAAGGTTAATCAGGTATGCCTTCTGCTTTACGTTATACTCAGCGTTATCACCTGGCTTATAGGTTACGGCAACATAGTTGTTTACATACTTCTGTTCACTGTACGCTCAGTACCTTTGGCAGTTGTCGCACTTGAAATGTTTATGTTTACACCCGACTGTGCAGAATACGGCCGCTTCAAGAGCGGTACCGAAGCAAAGGGCATAACCTTTGCAGTACAGACCTTTATGGCAAAGCTTACCGGCTCTGTTTCGGGCGCATTGGGAACACTCATACTCGGTCTTCCGTCTGTGGGCTGGAAGGTTGTGGAGGTATCCTCCTTCCAGGAGCTTGAGGAGCTTGGAGTAACTCAGACACCTCATGCACTCAATGTGCTTTGGCTCATCTTTATGCTTATCCCCGCAATCGGCGGTCTGCTTGCCTTTATCGTATGGTCCTTCTACGATCTGAAGGATAAGGATGTTCAGGTTATGATTGACTGCAACACGGGTAAAATTACAAGAGAAGAGGCTTTGAGTATGCTGTCAAAAAGGTATGATATTAAAAAGTAAGAAGCATCCTCCTGTGTTATCGACCCTGATGTATATGCCTGACGGCGAAACAAAAATCGCACCTGCCTGTATACCCGATGAAGGCTATGATTTCTGAAACTTCTTGCAAAATTTCTCATAATGTGCTAATATACCTTTAGTTTTTTTAAAAGGAGTTATAAAAAATGAGTTACTTTTATAAGAAAGACGGGGAAATCTTCATCCCCGAAGCAATCAATCCGGACCTTGTTAAGCTCGCCCATGCCGTTGTAAAGTCCTGCAAGCTTAACTTCAAGCTGCAGATGAAATCAACATCTCTCAACAACACCCTCAAGGGAGGCAAAAAAGAGCAGATGCTTGATATTATGCAAAAATGCCTTCAGAAGAATAAGAAGCTTTACGATCAGGATATGGCACTCGCAGGTGTTACCGTTGAGGAGGTTGAGGATTCCTTCTTTGACGGTAAGGATGACGACTTTTTCAAGGCACAGCTTCAGGTGCTTATTGATTTTGCGGTAATCAACACTGTTGTTGAGTCAAGAATGATGGCACTTCTGAGCGCAGGCTGCGAAAAGGCTCTCGGCGTACCTCTTGATAAAATCAAGTTCTTCACCAATCAGGAAGAAATCCTTGAGTTGGACGAGGAAGTGGAAGAATAAAAATAAAGGAACACAGGGGATTTTTACTCTATCCCCTGTGTTGTTTTAATTATACAGCAGCATCCGCTGCGCTTTCAAAGCTCATTCTCTCCCCTGTTTCGGGGTGGGTGAATGCAATGCGATAGGACCGAAGAGCTACCGTTTTTTCTTCGTCCCTTGCACCGTAACGCCTGTCGCCGAAAAGAGGCATTTTTCTTGAGGCAAACTGCACTCTTATCTGGTGTGTTCTACCCGTAATAAGCTTCACTCTTACCAACGATTTTTCTCCGTCTGTTTCCATAAGCTCATATTGGAGAATTGCCTTTTTGACTCCCCTTCTCTCTTTTTTTACGGTAAAGGACTTATTCTTTCCCTTGTCAAAATAGAGGAGGTCTTCCATTGTCCCCTGCGTCTCAGCAGGTACGCCGTGAATGAGGGCAAGGTATTGCTTTTCAAAGGTTCTGTCGGCAACCTGAGCTGAGAGAGCTGCCGCCGCCCTCTGAGTTTTGGCATAAACCATCACACCGCCTACTTCCTTATCAAGGCGATGAACGGGATAAACCTCACCGCCGCATACTTCCTTAAGGGCAGATATCATATTGGGCTTGTTTTCATCGTGCTGGGAAAGAAGTCCCCTTTCTTTTATGCAGACGATGATATCTTTATCTTCATAAAGTATTTCCATATTTACCTCCCGAATAGGGTTTACGGTCTTTAAATATCTGCTACGGAGCGACAAGGGCGTCCCTCCCTACTAAAAAAGCACCCAAGCGGGTGCTTTTTTTATTTAGCGTAATCCACAGCTCTTGTCTCACGGATCATATTAACCTTGATCTGACCGGGATATTCAAGCTCCTGCTCAATCTTTTCAACAATGCTGCGTGCAACAAGTGCCATATCCTCATCGCTGATAACCTCAGGCTTAACTGCGATTCTGACCTCACGGCCTGCCTGAACTGCAAATGCCTTTTCAACACCGGGGAAGGATTCTGAAATCTGCTCCAGAGCTTCAAGACGCTTGATGTAGTTCTGGAGATTTTCTCTTCTTGCGCCGGGTCTTGCGGCTGAAATTGCATCTGCTGCCTGAACAAGACAGGCAATAATGCTCTTGGGCTCAACATCGCCGTGATGCGCGTGAATTGCATTGATAACGATGTCGTTTTCCTTATACTTCTTGGCGTACTCAACACCGAGCTCAATATGCGAGCCCTCCTGCTGATGGTCAACTGCCTTACCGATATCGTGAAGAAGACCTGCACGTCTTGCAAGCTTAACGTCAACACCCAGCTCAGCAGCCATAAGGCCTGCAATATAGGAAACCTCAAGTGAGTGGTTAAGCACGTTCTGACCGTAGCTGGTACGGTACTTAAGGCGGCCGAGAAGCTTGACGAGCTCGTTATGAACACCGTTAACACCTGCATCAATAACGGCTCTTTCACCTGTCTGCTTGATTGTCTGGTCAACCTCACGCTTTGCCTTTTCATGAATCTTCTCAATAAGAGCAGGATGGATTCTTCCGTCAGAAATAAGTCTTTCAAGAGTAATTCTTGCAACCTCTCTGCGTACGGGGTCAAAGCTTGAAAGGGTGATTGCCTCAGGTGTGTCGTCAATAATAAGATCTACACCTGTGATTGTTTCGAGAGTTCTGATATTACGTCCCTCTCTGCCGATGATTCGGCCCTTCATTTCATCGTTGGGAAGAGCAACAACTGATACGGTAGCCTCAGATGCGTGGTCAGCGGCACAACGCTGTATAGCTGTTGAAATAACCTCTCTTGCAAGGTTTTCCGATTCCTCACGGACCATTTGCTCGTATTCCATAATCTTGACTGCCTTTTCTCTTTTGAGTGTTTCTTCAAGAGAATTGAGCAAATCAACCTTGGCTTGCTCTTTTGTATAGCCCGATATCTTTTCAAGCATTTCTAACTGACTTCTTTTGATGCTCTCTGCTTCGGAAAGCTGATTTTCAACCTGCTTGATTTTTTCGTCAAGCACTTCTTCTTTTTTCTCAAGGTTTTCTGTTTTCTTATCAAGGCTTTCTTCTTTTTGAATCATTCTTCTTTCCTGACGCTGAACCTCGTTTCTTCTTTCACGGATCTCACGCTCTGCTTCAGTTCTGAATTTATGAATTTCATCCTTAGCTTCAAGAATAGCCTCACGCTTTTTTGTTTCTGCCTCATTCACTGCCTGGTTAACGATACGGGTAGCCTCTTCGTTAGCTGAACCGATAAGAGCTTCCGCAGTTTTCTTTCTGTGTACTCCGCCGAGCACAAAGCCTACAACAGCAGCAACAGCAGCACAAACAGCTGCAATAATAATCGCAACAGGTAAACTGATTTCCAAAGTAGCAGCACCTCCTTCATTTGAATTTCTTAGTTGGTAACATATATCATAGCAACAGCCAAACTTATATCACCTGATTTTTTCATCAAAAGAATTACAGTAAACTTACTCGAATGATAGTTTTATACACTATCTTGAATATTTTAAAACAAAATACACAATATGTCAAGTAAAAATATAAGGAAAGATGTTAAAAATTATAATAATTATTAAGTTGTGAACATTTCGGCATCAACTGTTTGTTAATTAATTTTTTCAGAATATCGACGATTTTATTAAAGAATATTACGGTCTGTCGCTTTTTAACTTTCTTTAAGGTTAGGAAAATATACTCGAATTGTGCGATGGGAACAGATATGTGTTTTTTTCCGATTTTTCACATATCTACCCTCCTTTCCATCGCACTCCCCTCTCCTTTCAAATATGCACAGAGCGAAGCCGGTCGGTCAGGACCGGCTTCGCTTGTGTTTTAAGCCATAATTTTATTCAGCTCCTTCTGCTTTTATGACAATCTTTTTTCTTTTAAGGTGATAAACTCTTTTCCACATCATCTTTTGAGAAAGGAGTCATATCAATGATATGCAGAAACTGTAAGTTCAGCCTTCAGGGAAGTGAAAAATTCTGCCCCAACTGCGGCGCACCATTAAGTGAAAATCCCGACGAAATCAAAAACGAAGAAATTACCCTGCCGGAGGCTCCGAAAATCTTTTTCACCCCCGTCAGACAGCAGGAAGAAAATCAGGAAAAGCCTAAGATTTTTCAAAGTGAAGATGCCCCGTCCGATGCGCCGAGGGAAGCATCCGAAGAAAAGATTTCCCGCAAAAGCTCCTCAAAGGCTCCCGTTGTGCTTATGCTGGTGCTGATTCTTGTGGTTCTTACCCTGGGGCTCTTTGTTGCCGTCGAGCACTTTGACATTGCACCCGCAATTATGCAATATCTTGACGGTGCTGCCGCAGACAACGATAAGACAGAATCCACTCTTCCCTCAGACGAAGTCCCCGCTGTTGACTTTCAGAATCATTACGGCATTGTGGACCCCAACATAAACTATGCTCCCACATCGGCATATGTGACAAACAACAATTCTCTCCCCCTCAGAAAGGGCCCCGATAACTCTTACGGACTTATCATGAGCCTTGAAAGCGGCTGTCAGCTTCAGATTCTGGGCGGTACGAGCTTAAATGACCTTTGGGTATATGTTTATGTTCCCTTTTATGACTGCTATGGCTGGCTGAGTGCTTCCTTTATCACCCTTTACAGCAATCTTGAAACCACCTCACCCTCCGAGAGTGAAGCCTCCGATACTACCGAAGCAATGCAGGAAAACAAGGAAACCACTCTTTCCTCTGAGGAGGAAACAACTCAAGCCCTGTGATAAAACAGGATATATACATAAGAAATCGCCGTGAGCACCGATGTGGTGGGCGATTTTTTTGTTTATTTTAAGGTTTGAGAAATATCATCTCTTTGCAGTGAAAAACTGTAAAATTTTAAAAGAATTTACACAATACCGAGCTTGTGTATATTGAAAACGCCATATAATTTGTGATATAATTCATAATGTATGTTTTTATGGCAGAAGGAGTGTTTTTTATGAGACTTTTACTTGCAGAAGACGAAAAAGAATTATCTAAGGCTCTTTGCGCTATTTTAAAACACAATAACTATTCCGTTGATGCGGTCTATAACGGTCAGGATGCCCTTGATTACGGCCTTGACGAAAATTATGACGGCATTATTCTCGACCTTATGATGCCAAAGAAAAACGGACTTGAGGTGCTCAGGGAATTAAGAAAAGCCGGTATTTCCACACCGGTTCTTATCCTTACCGCAAAAAGTGAGGTTGAGGACAGAATACTCGGCCTTGACACAGGCGCCGACGATTATCTCACAAAGCCCTTCAATATGGGCGAGCTTTTGGCAAGAATCAGAGCCTTGACAAGAAGAAAATCTGAGTTTTCGCCTAACGTTATGTCCTTCGGCAATATCACCTTAAACAGAGAAAGCTTTGAGCTGAGCTGTAAGGAAAACTCCCTGCGTCTCGGCAACAAGGAGTTCCAGATGCTCGAAATGCTCATAACCAACCCGGGCAGACTTATTTCCACCGAGCAGTTTATGGAGCGTATCTGGGGCTACGATACGGAAGCAGAGGTAAATGTGGTTTGGGTATACATATCATATTTAAGAAAAAAGCTTGCTTCACTTGATGCAAATATAGAAATTAAGGCTGTTAGAGGTGTAGGCTACACCCTGGAGGAAATCAAATGCTGAAAAAACTTCAACGCAAGTTTATGATTATTGCATTTTTTGCTCTTGCTTCACTTATTTCAGTGCAGATTTTTGCAGTTAACGCAGTTACTATTTACCAGCGTGATACGGACTTGAAAAATGTGCTTACCCTGATTGCGGAAAATAACGGCAGATATCCCGACAACTATGACAAAAGCTATTTCCTCGAGGAATTTTTGCATCCTCTCATAGGCTATTACCCTTATCGGAACACCCCTTATTCGGAAAGATATTTCTATGTTGAAATCAGAAAAAACGTTGTCACACACATCCATACCGATAACACGCCCACCGTCGACGATGAGATGGCATTTGAGTTTGCCTCGGATGTTTTCGGCTCACCTGAAGGCTTCGGTTATAAAAACAACTATATATATCTCAACAGCAAGCAGGGTGAAAACTCCCTTATTGTATTTATCGACTTCCAGAAAGAGCTTGACGATGCCATAACCGTTGCAACGGTTTCCCTGGTGGTGGGGCTTATTACAATGTTCTTTATTCTTATTCTGGTTTATTGGCTTTCAAAGTGGGCGATCAAGCCTATTGCCCGCAGTGTTGAAAGACAGAAGCAGTTTATCACCGATGCCGGTCACGAGCTGAAAACTCCTCTGGCAATTATTTCCGCCGATGCGGAGGTTTTAGAAATGTGCGAAGGTGAAAACGAATGGGTCAGCAGCATAAAAAACCAAACTGCCCGTATGGATGAGCTGGTCAAGAACCTTGTTAAACTTTCCAAAATGGATGAAGTAAGAAAAAAGAGAGAAAATGCCCGTTTCAATCTCAGTGAGGCTGTTGCCGACACCGCCTCAGGCTTTGAAACCTCGGCAAAGCACGCGGGCAGAGATTTTTCCGTTAACATTGCCCCCGACATCCGTTATAACGGCGAGGAATCGGAAATCAGACAGCTTATCTCGATTCTCTGCGATAATGCAATTAAGTATTCCGATGAACACGGGCTTATAAAGCTCTCTGTTTACAGAAGCGGCAAAAGTGTGGTTATTGATATGTATAACACTTGCGAATATGTTGACCCTGAAACCGTATCAAGGCTTTTCGACCGCTTTTACAGAGCAGACAAGTCCCGCTCAAGAGAAACCGGAGGATACGGAATCGGACTTTCCATTGCAAAGGCTATAGTTGAGCGTCACAAGGGAAAGATCCGTGCCTTCACAAACGGAACAACAGGAATTACCTTTAAAGTAACTTTATAACAATGATTGGCAGGTGAAATTATGGCAGGCTTCACCAAGGTTTTTGAAAGAAGCGAAAAAAAATATCTCATAACCCGTGAGCAGCAGCAGGCTTTGCTTTTCGCTTTGAAAGACCGTCTTGTGCCCGACGATTTCGGTGAAAGCACCATAAACAACATTTACTTTGACACTCCCGATTACCGTCTTATCCGTGCTTCCATTGAAAAGCCCACGGTATATAAAGAAAAGCTCAGAATACGCTCCTACGGTCATCCCACGGCAGACAGTAACGTTTTCGTTGAGCTTAAAAAGAAATATAAGGGAGTTGTTTATAAAAGGCGTGTTGATATGACCTATCTTCAGTCAATACTCTATCTGTGCAAGCATCAGCCGCCTCCCGAAGAAACTCAGGTAACAAGAGAAATAGATTATTTCGTTTCCTTCTATAAAAAGCTCAGACCTGCGGTATCACTTTTCTATGACCGTACCGCTTACTACTCAACAGAGGATCACGACCTTCGTCTCACCTTTGATACCAATATCCGATTCAGAACCAAGGATTTCGATATCAGCAAGGGCGATTACGGATACCTGTTGCTTGACTCGGACAAGTTTATTCTTGAAATCAAAGCGGCGGGTGCTATGCCCTTATGGCTCACCCACGAGCTGGATAAGCTTCAACTCTATCCCAGCCCCTATTCAAAATACGGCAACGCATATAAGCTTATGCTTTCCGCTAAAAGTAAAGATGACTTAAAAACATATCAGACGACAAGATAAAAAACGGAGGACTAAAAAATGTCAGCAATCTTTCAGTCAATTTTGACTCTCAACATCACTTTCACTTCATTCATCATCTGTCTTATAACTTCTATAGCAATCGGCTTTGTTATTGCCTTTTCCTATATGAAAACAAGCAAGCGCTACACAAACAGCTTTGTTGTTACTCTTGCCCTTCTCCCTGCAGTTGTGCAGATAGTCATTATGATGGTTAACGGCAATCTCGGCGCAGGCGTTGCAGTTGCAGGTGCTTTCAGCCTTGTGCGTTTCAGAAGCATTCCCGGTACAGCAAAGGAAATCGGCTTTATCTTCATCGCCCTTGCCTCAGGCCTTGCAACAGGTATGGGCTTTATCGCATTTGCTCTTATCTTCACTGCAGTACTTTGTGTAATGTCTTTCGTTTATCATATCATCGGCTTCGGCGGCAGAAATGTCTCGGGTAAAAAGAAGCTTACAATCGTTATCCCCGAATCACTCGACTACACAGGTGTTTTCAACGATATTTTCAAAAAGTACCTTTCAAGCTGTGAGCTTGTAAATGTAAAAACAACAAACCTCGGCTCCCTTTTCAAGCTCAAATATGAAATCGTGCTCAAGGATCCCCGTAAGGAAAAGGCTTTCATTGACGACCTTCGCACAAGAAACGGCAACCTTGAAATCATCTGCAGTAAGGCAGAGCTTGATCAGGATATTCTCTGATATCCCTTTACCCTGTATTGACAAATACAGAGAAAAATGATAAAGTATTGAAGTTAATTTATATATTCTATAAGGAAAGGTGAATTAAATGTCAGGCCATTCAAAATGGAGCACCATTAAAAGAAAAAAAGAAAAGACCGCCGGTGCAAGAGCAAAGGTCTCCACCAAAATCGGAAGAGAAACCTCAATAGCAGTCCGTGACGGCGGCCCCGACCCTGCATCAAACTCAAAGTTAAAGGACATTATTGCCAAGGCTAAGGCTAACAACGTACCCAACGACAACATCGAAAGAATAATCAAAAAAGCTTCAGGTGAAGCAGGCGGTGCAAACTACGAGGCTATTATGTATGAAGGCTACGGTCCCTCAGGTATCGCAGTTATCGTTGAAACTCTCACAGACAACCGCAATCGTACCGCAGGTGAAATGAGACACTATTTCGACAAGAACAAGGGTAATCTCGGTCAGCAGGGCTGTGTTTCCTTTATGTTCACACGCTACGGTGTTATCGTTATCGAAGCTGAGGATGTTGACGAGGATAAGCTTATGGAGGATGCACTCGAAGCAGGTGCAGTTGACTTCATCACCGACGAAGAGGATGTTTATGTTATCCGTACCGAGCCCAACGATTTAGGCCTTGTACGCGACGACCTTGATGCTAAGGGCTATAGGTTCGTTTCCGCTGAGGTAGAATATGTTGCCAATACAGAAACCGCTCTCACCAACGAGGATGACCTCAAGATGATGGGCAGACTTCTCGAAATGCTTGAGGATAATGATGATGTTCAGAATGTATGGCATAATCTTGAGAACGAGGATGATTTACCGTAAGGCACTGTGCTGAGCAGTCAGGCACCCTCTCCGTCACGGCGTTGCCGTGCCACCTCTCCCAGAGGGAGAGGCAAGTTATACTTGTTTATATAACAGAACACCCGCCACGGAATGTGGCGGGTGTTCTGTTATATAAATATTTTTAAATCATCCCATATAAGCTTTTCTGAGTTTATCCGTGAGTTGTCGAATTTATCCTCAATGCTCAGAAGATGTCTTGCACCAAGCTTCATATAAAGCTTCTTTGCGCTGTCGTTGCCTTTGACAACACATACGCTCATTTTACCATAGCCACTTGTGAGGGCATACTGACCTACTGTTTTTATGAGAGAAGTGCCTGTACCCTTTCCTCTTACAGCCTCACATATGTGTAAGGAGTCAAGATACCATATTTCATCTGAGGTGGCATCAGGTATCGAAGCGACAAAGCCAAGGAAGGCACACTCATCATAAGCGACCCACATTCTGCTTTTTGCATCCTCAAGGTAGCTGCTCCATTTTTCCTTTGCCTTTTCTACGGTAAGGCTGCTGAGATAATCCTCACTTACGAGACCCTTGTATGTAGTTTTATGGTTTTTTACATATAACACAGATATATTTTCAATATCTTTTACTGTTGCAGGTCTGATTGTCATAGTATTCACCTTCATCTGCTCGCCGCAGGGCGTTACTTTCTGACCTCTCAGTCAAGACTTCGTCTTGACAGCTCTCCTTTCAGGAGAGCCTCATAAACTAAGAGAAAAGCCTCTCCTGAAAGGAGAGGTGGCAGCCGTCAGGCTGACGGAGAGGTCCAATCACTAAAAAATCCGAGGCATTGAACCTATCCTCTCACTAATAAGGCGATCAATTTTTTCGCACACACCTTCAAAATTTGTGTTTATGTCTTGATTCGAAAACCTGATTACATCAACACCAAATTGATTTATAACGTAAGTTCTGTTTTCATCATATTCTTTACCGTCTTCGGTATAATGCTGACTACCGTCTATTTCAATCACAAGCTTTGCTGCTGAACAGTAGAAATCTGCAATATATGTGCCAATCGGTCGTTGCTTATAAATTTTAACAGGGTATTTTTTTAGAAAGTCATACCACAGATGCTTTTCTTGAGGAGTCATTGTCTTACGTAGTGCTTTAGCAGTAGGCAACAAAGTATTATTATATGCCGTATATTCGTAATCTTTATTTTTATCCATACTACAAGCCTTTCATATTTTAACCTCTCAGTCACTTCGTGACAGCTCTCCTGAAAGGAGAGGTTACTCAGCAACCGCAATAGCTTCAACCTCAACAAGGCCGCCCTTGGGAAGAGTTTTTACTGCAACGCAGGAGCGTGCAGGTGTGTTGGTGATATACTTTGCATAAACTGCATTGAAGTCTGCAAAGTCTGCCATATCAGCAAGGAAGCAGGTTGTTTTTACTATTTTTCCATAGTCTGAGCCTGCCTCTTTGAGAATCTCGCCGAGGTTTTTGAGTGCCATTTCTGCCTGCTCTGTAATTGTTGCGCCTGCAAAGTCGCCGGTTTTCGGGTCAAGACCTAACTGTCCTGAGGTGAAAACCATACCGTTGACCTTCATCGCCTGACAGTAGGGGCCGATAGCGGCGGGTGCATTCTGAGTTGAAATTTTTTCGATCATAATAATTCTCCTTTATAATAAGCTTTTTATAAACTGCTCTGCAGCTCTCGGTGAACGGCTGCCTCTTGCGAGTGCGAATGCCTCCGCTTTAACGTCAAGCTGAGCTTTTTCGAGTGTTATACCGTTTCTCTTGGCAAGCTCGTGAATAATATCGAGATAAAGTCCTCTACTAGGCTTCTGGAAATATACCGTAAGTCCGAAACGGTCGGAAAGTGAGAGAAGCTCCTGCATTGTATCGTTGCGGTGCACATCGTCTGTACCTGTACGGTCGGCAAAGCTTTCCTTTACAATGTGTCTGCGGTTGCTTGTGGCATAAATCACCGCATTGCCGCTCTTTGACACTGCCGAACCCTCAAGCACAGCCTTGAGCATGGAGAAGCAATCGTCATTTTTATTGAAGGAAAGGTCGTCGATGAAAATGATGAACTTCAGCGGATTTTCCGCAATAGCTCCCATAACGTAGGAAAGGTCAAAAAGCTGATCCTTGCGAAGCTCAATGAGACGTACTCCCCTATCGTGGTAATAGTTGGCGCATGCCTTTACCGTTGAGGATTTTCCCGTACCTGCATCGCCGCAGAGAAGGACATTCTGTGCAGGTCTTTTTTCGGTGAGCGCTCTTGTATTTTCAAGCACAGACATACGCTCTTTTTCGTAGCCGACAAAGGAATCGATACTTATAGCATCCGCAACCTCGACGGGTACTATTTTATTATTCTCCACACGGAACATGGAATGAGAAGCAAATATACCGTAGCCGAGAGTGTCTACATTCTTTATTCTTTCCTCATAGAAGTCTTCAAAATCGGTGTATTCGTTATCGAATAAGGGAAGATAGCCCTCATAGCTCCATTCCTTGCGGAAGAAGTCAGGAGTAAGGCGTGAAAGCTCGGATAAAAGCCTCAGCTCCTCTCTGAGATTCACCTTCAGAGACTCAGACACCTCTTTCTTTGTCGCAACTGCCATGATATAGGGATTTTCATCCTCAATAAGTATGCTTTTGAGTGCCTCACTTAAGCTGCCGCCACTTTTTGCAAGTAAGCTTACAAGCTCACCGTAAAGGCTCAGTCTTTCATCGGCGCTCTCTGCCTTTAAAAGAGAGAAAAGTACCGAAGGAACTTCCCTTTTGAGTATATTTCTCAGCACCGCAAGGGTGGAAAGTCTGTTTTTAAGCTCTGTGACTGTCATACCGTCACCGCCTTTCAGTTTAAAACTCGTTGATTATTGCGCCCTTATCGGCTGAGGAAACAATGCTTGAATATCTTTTAAGATAGCCCTTGATATCGGTCTTGACCTTAATGGGCATTTCTGCTTTTCTCTTTTCAATTTCCTCGTCGGATACCTTAAGCTCAATTTTATATTCGGGGATGTTGATTGAAATAATATCCCCCGTTTTAACGTATGCGATAAGTCCGCCGCGTACTGCCTCGGGAGAAACGTGACCGATTGCCGCACCTCTTGTTGCTCCTGAGAAGCGTCCGTCGGTGATAAGAGCAACGTCCTTGTCAAGTCCCATACCTGCGATAGCGGAGGTGGGTGAAAGCATTTCTCTCATACCGGGTCCGCCTGCGGGACCTTCATATCGGATAACGACAACATCACCCTTGACGATTTCACCGCCGTAAATAGCGGCTATTGCTTCTTCCTCACTGTCATATACCTTTGCAGGACCTTCATGCACGAGCATTTCGGGAGCAACTGCACTTCTCTTTACAACACAGCCGTCCTTTGCAAGATTGCCCTTGAGCACGGCAATACCGCCCGTCTTTGAGAAGGGATTTTCTGTTGTTCTGATAACGGTTTCGTCTCTGTTAAAGGCATTTTCTATATTCTCGCCCATTGTTTTACCGGTGCAGGTCATAACGGAGGTATCGAGAAGACCGAGCTTTGTAAGCTCCTTAAGTACGGCATAAACGCCGCCCGCTTCGTTAAGGTCTTCCATATAAGTAGGACCTGCGGGAGCAAGATGACAGAGGTTGGGAGTTTTTTCGCTGACCTCATTTGCCATATCAAGATTGAATTCCACTCCGAGCTCATTTGCAATCGCAGGGAGATGAAGCATACTGTTAGTGCTGCAGCCCAGAGCCATATCAGCAGTAAGAGCGTTTCTGATAGCCGCAGGAGTCATAATGTCT
This sequence comes from Acutalibacteraceae bacterium, assembly GCA_045537485.1. Lineage (GTDB taxonomy): Bacteria > Bacillota > Clostridia > Oscillospirales > Acutalibacteraceae > UBA6857. The sequence goes on from JAZSPQ010000063.1 coordinate 25,492, forward strand.
CTCGGACGGATATTATTCTTAACAAGCTCCATAATCTGCATACCTGCGTGCTTTGCAAGCTCAATTCTCTTTGAATATACGGCAGGAATTGTACCGTTACCCTGAAGACCCATACCGAGCACCTCGGTAAGGCAGTTCATTGAGTTAGCGGTGTACATACCTGAGCAGGAGCCGCAGGTGGGACAGGTGTTTTCCTCCCACTTTGTAAGCTCTGCAGTATCAATTTTGCCCGCCTTGTAAGCACCTACAGCCTCAAACATACTTGAAAGACTTGTCTTTTTGCCGTGCATTCTGCCTGCAAGCATAGGGCCGCCGGAAACAAAAATCGTGGGGATATTAAGTCTTGCCGCAGCCATAAGAAGACCGGGCACATTCTTGTCGCAGTTGGGTATCATAACAAGTCCGTCAAAGCCGTGAGCCATAACCATAGCCTCGGTTGAGTC
>JAZSPQ010000059.1:0-12870 GCA_045537485.1 Acutalibacteraceae bacterium
GGTACGAGCTTTTCAGCGTTGAATGCCTCGCCGTACATTACCATGGTCTTCATAACCTTAGCCATGGTTTCGCCCTTTGAACCGTTGAGAATATCCTGCTGTTCCTGAGTTAAAATCATGATAATTTCTCCTTTTCAATTTTATATCTTCATTGCAACATCCCATGCGCCCCAGATAACGGTACGGAGATTTCCGACCTTAGCAGCGTCACCGATGATATGGATGTGCTTGCTCTTTGCCGCAACGGGTGTGGGCGTATAACCGACGGACATAACAACTGAGTCGGCGGCAATGTCAAAGGTCTTGCCTGACTTATCTTTAACGGTAACCTTGCCCTCACCGATTTCGCAAAGTGCGGTTTCGAGGTGTACGGGTACTTTATTTGTTTTGAAGAAGTCACGAAGGAAGCTTGTGTTTGCAAGGCAGATACCCGGTGTGGTAATAAGGTCATCCTGCATTTCAACGATTGTGGGCTTCTTACCCTTAAGGTAAAGCTCATAAGCGATTTCACAGCCGGTAAGACCGCCGCCGATGACGGTAACATTTTCGCCTACTTCCTTTTTACCGAGAAGATAGTCAACTGCTTCAATGGCAGTGTCAGCACCCTTAACGGGGATTGAACGTGCCTTTGAGCCTGTTGCAACAATGATTTCGTCAGCACCGAGAGCGTTGATATCCTTAACCTCGGTGTTCATCTTAACCTCGATAGGATACTTTGCAACCTCACGGATGTACCACTGAATAAGGTCACGGTCCTTTTCCTTGAAGGAGGGAGCGGCTGCGGCAATGAATACGCCGCCTAATTTGTCGCTCTTTTCGTAAAGAGTAACCTTATGGCCTCTCTTTGCGCAGACGATAGCAGCCTCCATACCACCGATACCGCCGCCGATAACGGCAACCTTCTTTATCTTCTTAGCGGGAACTATCTTATATTTCTTTGACTGCATTGTCTCGGGGTTGAGCGCGCAGCGTGCAAGACCCATTGTGTCGATAAGGTCCTGAGTGTTAGCGTGACCCTTTGAGGATGAGAAGTTGAAGCAGCCTGCGTGACAGCAGATACAGGGCTTGATGTCCTCTGTTCTGCCTTCCTTGAGCTTTGTAACCCAAGCGGGGTCAACAAGGAACTGACGTGCAACGCCTACGCCGTCGATTCTGCCTTCTTCGATAGCCTTTGCGGCAACATCCGGCTCCATACGGCCTGCGCATACAACGGGAATATCAACAAACTTCTTGATGTGAGCAACGTCCTCAAGGTTACAGTTCTGAGGCATATACATGGGAGGGTGAGCCCAGTACCAGGAGTCATAGGTACCGTTGTCGGCGTTGAGCATATCGTAGCCTGCATCCTGAAGGTACTTTGCAGCCTTTTCCGATTCGGGCATAGCACGGCCTACTTCTGTATATTCCTCGCCGGGCATTGCACCCTCGCAGAAGCCCTTCATCTTTGACTCAACCGAGTATCTGAGTGAAACGGGATAATCCTTACCGCAGGCTTCCTTGATAGCCTTAACTACTTCAGCGGCAAAACGGTATCTGTTTTCGAAGGAGCCGCCGTATTCGTCGGTACGCTTATTAAAGAACTCGATTGCAAACTGGTCAAGAAGATAGCCTTCATGTACTGCGTGTACTTCAACACCGTCAACGCCTGCATCACGGCAGAGCTTAGCAGTTTTAGCAAAGGCTTCGATGATTTCGTGAATCTGCTCCTTGGTCATTTCGGGGCAGATAATATCGTGAGCCCAACGTGAGCGCTGGGGAGAGGGAGAAGCAAGCTCGTGTGATGTGTCAAGAATGGGTTTTATGAGCTTACGTGTGAACTTGTTTTTATGTAAGGGAGCAACTAGCTCTGTGATAGCCCATGAGCGTCCCATACCTGCTGTAAGCTGAACGAAAAGCTTTGCACCTGTCTTATGGATTTCATCCATAAATTCCTTGAGCTCTTCAAACATCTTGGGGTTCTGCCAGAGCCATTTGCCCCAGAAGGTATCACGTAAAGGTGCAATACCGGGGATGATGAGACCTACATTGTTGTTTGCTCTTTCGAGGAAAAGCTTTGCTGCTTCTTTGTCAAAGTGGCAGCCGCCGAGCTCAAACCAGCCGAAAAGTGATGTGCCGCCCATAGGGCACATTACGATACGGTTTTTGATTTCCACATTGCCGATTTTCCAGGGAGTGAACAGGGCTTCATGATTTTTGTCGATAGTGTTCATATTTTTTTCCTTTCGTTTTGATATACATTAAAAGAAATCCGTCTGAAATGACACAAAATTTCTTTCCTATACTTAAAAATATTATATTACACTAAAATATAAAAGTCAACAGAGTATATTTGTATCTGCGGCAAATAAAAAACAGATTGCCTGAAGAAGCTTATGGGCGCAGTCAGCCTCCCCGGGGTTGATATAGGAGGCTTCAAAGTAATAGATTTTCGGCACTTTGATTGTGAATTGCAAATTTAATCATTGATAAAAAGTCAGACACATCGTTTTGAGATTTTTCTCGATGATGTGTCTGTTTTTTGTTACTTTTTCCGTTTTTTGACACTATATAAATTAGAGGTTGCTCAATAGCAACAATGTCCGTAAATTTGTACTCTCCACAACAAAAAAACTCAATCTCTGCACTTTACAAATCTACAAAATATGATAAAATGATATTTGTGTAAATATAATTAAAATTCGTGGCTTTCACGTGGAGGACTTATGATTACAGGAGAACTTAAAAATAAGATTGATTCACTCTGGGATATATTTGCCGCAGGCGGACTTGTAAATCCCCTTGACGTTATTGAGCAGATTACATACCTTATGTTTATCCGTGACCTTGACGATTCGGATAACCTTAAAGCCAAGGAGTGCGAGCTTTTAGGGCTTCCCTTTGAAAGTATTTTCAAAGACGAAGTTACTATAGGGGAACGTGTTGTTGACGGTCAGCAGTTGAAATGGTCAGTGTTTCACGATTTTCCTGCAACCAAAATGTACTCTGTTGTGCAGGAGTTAGTGTTCCCTTTTATCAAGAATCTCCATTCCGACAAGAACAGTGCCTACTCAAAATATATGGATGACGCTATTTTTAAGCTGCCTACTCCGCTCGTACTTGATAAGGTTGTTACCGCTCTTGATGAAATCTACAGTATGATGAATCAGCTTCAGAGTAGCGATGTACGTGGTGATGTTTATGAGTACCTTCTTTCGAAAATTGCACAGTCGGGACTTAACGGACAGTTCCGTACACCCCGTCATATCATTAAAATGATGGTTGAATTGATGGCTCCCACCGCTGACAGCTGAGGATGTTGCAAGACTGGAGGATATACTCTGGAAAGAGCTCGGAACGAAGACAGAATATGAAAGCGAATACGGAAACAAGCCCTTGGGCGAGCTTGTCCGTGAGATTGTGGGTCTTGATATGAACGCCGCAAAGGAAGCCTTCGGTGAATATTTGAATGATGCGAATCTCGACAGCAGACAGATATATTTTGTCAATCAGGTTATTGAGTATATAGTTCAGAACGGTATGATGAAGGATCTGTCAGTTTTACAGTCTGCCCCTTTTACCGATAACGGCAGTGTTATTGAACTGTTTGCCGATGTAACGGTGCTTCAGGGTATAATGAAAGCTATACAAAAAGTTAATGCTAACGCAGCGGCATAAGCAGAATGAACCGTAAGGGTGATGTTGCCGAGCCTTAGATTCAGACATATTTGATTTGGCATACAGAAATATTTACGACGGGTTTGTGGCTCTGCTCGAAAGGATGAAAAAGGATGAATAAATATCTTTTCTGTTATTTTACAGGAAATCTTCCCGAAGAAGAATCGGTACATTTTGCCGTGTCAACAGACGGCTATAATTTTGAAGCTCTAAACGGCAATAAACCTGTGATTAAGCAGACTCTTGGCAAAAAGTGCTGCAGAGACCCTTATATTTTCCGTGATGAAGAGGGATTGTTTCATATAATTGCAACGGATATGAGATGTCATGACGGTTGGGCAAATAATAATTCAATGGTCGTCTGGGACAGTGAAGATCTTGTAAACTGGAAGAATGAAAGAATAATTGACTTCTCCCGATTTGAAAGCACAAAATCGGCAAACAGAGTCTGGGCTCCTGAAGTTATCTACGATAAAGAAAAAGAGGAGTATATGATATATTGGACTCACAACAATGCCGATGATGAATTGGATACGATTATCTGGTATGCATATACGAAGGACTTTGCCACTCTTACCACAGAGCCGAAGGTTTTATTCAGACCAAAAAGCGGTATGTGTGCCATTGATGCAGATATCATCGTAAAAGACGGAAGGTATTATCTTTTTCAGGCAGACGGAGAAAAAGAAGCAATATGCTATGCAGTTTCCGATCGGGTATCGGGGCCCTACTCTGAGCCTGATAATAACAAGGTTTCTGTGGCTGATACTGCTCTTGAGGGCAACTGTATTTATAAAATATCGGGTACCGACAAATATGTTATGATAGCGGATAAGTTTAAATCCGGCGGGTACTTTATGCAGGAAAGTACGGATCTTATACACTTTACCAAGGTTGACGAGGGCAGATTTTCACTGAATCATTTAAGACCGAGACACGGTTCTGTGCTTCATATAACCGATGAAGAATATGAGACTTTGGTTGCTCTTTACTATGCTGCATCACGCTCTGACATTCACAGTCAGGTATAAAATCCATCAAAAGCACCCCTGAAAAAGCCCAATAAATTAAGTTAACAGCCCTTGTGCAGTTGCTGTTGAAGAGGCTTCAAAATAAGTTGTTTTTAACAAACAATACTTTTCAGCACTCCTTAGAGGGTGCTGCTTTTGTTGACAAAGAAAAAGAAGAATGTTAGAATATAAACACAAAATAATATGAAAAGGAGAAAAACATTATGAAAAGAATAAAAAAACTTCTGGCTGTTGTTTTGGCTGCGATGCTCCTTATGTCCTGCGGTATCACGGCTTTTTCTGCAGGCGCCGTTTCAGAGGGTGAAGCCAAAAGCGATGCCAATAAGCCCTTCAGCAAGCTTTTGGCATTTTTTGAAAAGATTATTGATAAAATCAAGGGCTTCTTTGAAAAAATCAAAAGCTTTTTCACCGGCATCGGTAACCGATTCAGCGGCGGTGATTATACTATCCCCGAAATTGACCTGAGCGTTATGCCTGATGAGCTTAAGGGCAGTGAATACGAATATCTTTATGAGCTTTCTGTTGTTGATAACAGCGTTGATTATATGGCTCACCCGGACAGCGTACTTCTTAAAGACGGCAGTATCCTTACCGTTTATCCTGCAGGTCACGGCAAGGGTGCAGTGCTCAACAAAATCAGTGCCGACGGCGGTGTTACATGGAGCGGTACTATCGAGAATACTCCCGAAAGCTGGGTAAATTCTCAGGAAACCCCCACAATTTACAGACTCGAATTCAGTGACGGCACCGAGGATAAGCTTATTCTTATTTCCGCAAACCCCAAGTGGCCGGGTAGCAGTACCGTCGGCGGCTTTGAATGCTCAATTTCATCGGATGAGGGCAAGACATGGACTGAATTTGAAAGATTTTACAGCCTTGAGGACGAAAACAGCGTTGTACCTATAGTTGCAATGGCAAGCCTTACAAGGCTCAAGGAAAACGGTGAATTTGTGGATAAATGGATGGGATTTTTTCACGATGCGGATTTCTATAACTACAAAACCATCCTCACCTTTGACGAAGAGGGCAATATGCAGTGGAGCGTACCCGAAAAGTATTTTGCACAGTACCGTGATGTTGAAAGAAGCTCGGGTATGTGTGAGGTTGAGGTTATCCGTTCCGATATGGGCAAGGGCGACGAGCTTTGCCTGATTACAAGAAGCAACTCAAAGAATATCAATTCACTTATTTCCTTCTCATCCGATGAGGGCAAGACCTGGTCCGAGCCCGTGGAAGCCCCTGCGGCACTTAACGGCGAAAGACATAAGGCTGAATACACTCCCGACGGCAGGCTGGTTATTACCTTCCGTTCAATCGAAAGAGGACAGAAGGCTAAGGAAAACGCAAAAAATATGACCGATAAAAACAGAGGATGGATAAGTGAGGGCCTTGTTGCCTGGGTCGGTACCTACGAAGACCTTAAAGAGGGCAACGAGGGTCAGTACAGAATTAAAATAGCTCACATTTACAACGATGATCAGACCGTGCCCGAATATTATGCAGGCTCCGATACAGGCTATTGCGGCAACGTTGTTTTAGCCGACGGCACTGTTGTAATCTGCGGTTACGGCAAGTTCAGCCCTGAGGAAAAGACACAGGACGGAAAATCACTTAAAACATATATCTGCTCAAAGCGCATAAACCTTGCGGATGTTGATAAGCTGCTTGAGAATATGAAATAACAAGCTGAGACGGCGGAAAATCCGCCGTCTCAGCTTATAAAAGTGTTGCAGGTTTTATGCAACAAAAAGAATTAAATATAATTAAATTGCAAAACCGTTGACAAAGTAAAAAATCCCTTCTAAAATTATATTATGACAGTAGTAATTCAGTTTTTAGCTGATACTACTGTCAGTTTTTCTTTAATCTGAAAGGGGAATGAGAAAATGAAGAATGCGTTTGTGCTTTATTATGACCTTGATGAGGTTTTCGGCTTTCTCACCGACGAAGAAGCGGGACAGCTTATAAAAGCGGTTTTTGCCTATGAAATAAGAGGTGAGGTCAGAGAGTTCAGTGATAGAATGATGCAATCGAGCTATAAGCGGATAACCGACAACCTTGACAGAAATAAGCAGCGATATGAGGATATATGCCGCAGACGAAAAGAGGCAGCCGATAAACGCTGGAGCAGCGAGACTGAAGCTGATAAATCAGATTTTGAGGGCGATAACTGTCCTTTTTGATGCATTTGCATGCAAAAGTATGCTATAATGATAAGGGTAATGTTAATGTGAATGATAATGCCAATCAATCTGTCAAAGAAAATAAAAAGAAAAAAAGAAAAAGAAACTCACTTTCCACACCAAATTGCGGAAAACCTGTTGAAAGAGATGTGGAAAACTCTGCCATTTGTTGAAAGTGTTGAAAACTATATAAAGACGGCGGGAAATCCGCCGTCTCATACTGTCTATAAAGCCACAAAAGCAACAATGCCTTATCCATAAAAATAGAGAAGACTATAAATTTTACTGTACAAAGACAAAAAATGGTTGGGATATCGATCCCAACCATTTTTGGCATTGTTTTGCCCTTTTTTTACCCTCTCGGAGTACCATTGTACGCCTTCGGGGTGAAGAAAAGGGCATTTTGTAACTTTCTCAACAGCCGTCTTTGAGTTTGGTTACTTAAAAAGTGTATTGAAAAAAACTGCAATCTTATGGAAGAAACCGAGGATTTCCTCGAAAAAACCCTTATGTATAATTCCGCAATATTCACAAACGGCTTCGTCTTTTGCTGTTAAAGCAAGGGTTGAAAAAGCCTTATCTCTGCAATCACCGAAAAGCTCGTCGGGAACAACGGCGGTCATATGCTCAGGCTTTTCTATGCCTAAGGCATAAAGGGCAATGGCCGCAACATCACGGTTTCTCACATTCTCATTGAGAGTCAGGCTGTTGACAGATTTGCCTGCAACGGCAACAACAGCCGAGCTTTCTTCGGCTGTAGTACCGCCGTGACCGTCTGCGGTTTCACCGTGGTCAGCAACCACGATGAAAAGACCGTTTTCCATAAGACCGTTGGCAACGATTGCATTATATATCTGACCGATATATCTGTCGGCAGTTTCAACGGCACGATAGTAGTTTTCGCTGAAGCCACCGTAGGTGTGAGCAGCGTGGTCGGCATCGTCAAGCTGAACAAACATAAGAGTCGGCTTGTTGCCTGCATCGAGGTAATCAACTATTTGCTGTGTAACCTGGGCATCATATTTGCCGTTAATTTTGTTGACGCCGATATCGTTTTCAATAATACCTTTGTTTATGGCCTTCCAGTTGTTAAAGGAAACCAGCTCAGAATCGGGATATTTTTCCCTTACATAGTAAAAAACAGAGTTGTTGTCGTTGCTGCTTGAGCGTTCTTTCCGTTTACATATATTGTTTGTAAGGCCGTGAACATCATAAGAGACACCGGTGAGGATGGAACCCCAGTTTTGTGCACTGACTGTGATATATTCAGTGTGGGCATTATATCTGAGGGCATTATCGTTGAATATGCTGTCGAAGCAGGGTGAGTCAACCTTGTCAAAGGCGGCACCTGCACCGTCAACGCCGATGATGAAAACATGTTCATAGGCTCCGAAGCTGTCATAGCCTTCGGCTTGAGCACAGACGCTTAGCGAACAACCCGTAAGCATAATGAGACACAGTAAAACCGAAATAAACTTTTTGATCATATTTAAATCTCCTTTGCATTTTATATGAAAATTTTACCATGAAAAGGATGATTATGCAAGAGCTTTTTAGGGGCGTGAAAAAATGCGCAGAATGGACAAACCGAGCAAAAATAAAGCTTTTGCATTATTTTCATTATTTTTAATCTTTTAAAGGGTTTCTTTGGACTGTTTTTCCATAAGAAACCCTTTGTTTATCTTGTTTTATGCGGTCTGCACTTTTTTTACAGCCCCTTTGAGGTTGTTTTACGGTCTTGCGCTGCGATAAATCACTCCCGGCTTTGCCGTTATTCCTCTGTAATAAAGCAGTTCTGAAACGGTAACGAGCTGATAGCCGTTGTCAATAAGCCAGGGAACGATAGATTTTGTTGCGGATGCCGTGGAAGAATAAAGGTCGTGCATAAGAATGATTGCGCCGTCATATACGTTGTTTTTGATGTGTGAAACAGTGCGTGAGGCGGTTCTGTGCTCCCAGTCACGGGTGTCAACGGACCACATTATAATGGGCACTTCCAGACAGTTCTGAACTCTTGAGCTTGTTGCACCTCCCGGCGGACGCATAATTTTTGTCCTTTCGCCGGTATATTTCTCAACAAGACTGTCGGTTTTGTCCATTTCATTTATGATAGCAGAATCGGAATAGGAGGGGAGATTTATATGATTATAGGTGTGGCTTCCGATTTCACAGCCTAAGCTGTACGCTCTGGTCAAGGGCTGAGTCCGGCCCGGAATACGTGAGCCTACAACAAAGAAGGTGGCTCTTGCATCGTATTTCTCAAGAACATCGAGAATCTGATTTGTATAGGTGTTGTGAGGCCCGTCGTCATAGGTCAGAGCAACCATTTTTTTGCTCGGGTCAATGTCGCTTGTTTTAAGCGGCTCTCCGTAAGCACTAAAATACTTCACATCAACACCTGCCCTGACACAGTAAAAATAAGTCTTGTTTCTGTTAGCGGTTTTATCCGTATAAGCTGAAACGTCATTTACTCTGCCGAGCTTTACCCAGGAATCCTCAAGCTTTTCCTTTCGGTAAATATAATAGTGGGTGGCTCCGGGGATTTTGAGCCATTCAACCTTATATCCGTTACTGCTTTTCAAGGCGACTGTTGCAACGGGAGTTGCCACAAACACAGTGCTTTTTCCCTGACTGTTATAGGTGCTCTGATATTTGGTGCGGACCGTTATAAGAGTATATGTATAGCTTTTGCCGTTTATTACGGTTTTGTCCTTGTAGCTTGTGGTGTTTTTGCCGCTGAGAACGGCGATTCTCTTCCATGAGGATTCCCCCTCAGCCTTTCTGTAAAGCTTGTAGCTGTTTGCATAGGGAGAGGCCTTCCAGCTTATTTTCAAGCCGTCGGTTTCGGTCTTTACGGAGGAAATATCATTGACGGGGATATATCTGTAGGGCATACCCGACGTGTAGGAGCTCATTGTACGGCTGTTAACGGCTCTTACGGTGTAAGCATAGGTATAACCGGGGTTCATGGTTGTATCCGTATAGGAGCTTTTATTTGCGGGTACGGTGGTAAGGCTGTACCACTTTTCGCCGGCTCCTCTTCTGTAAATTATGTAGCTTTCAGCGCCGTCAATTTTATTCCAGCTGATTTTTATTCCGTTTGTCACACAGGATATCTTCTGAAGCTGAGGAGTCAGAAGCACATCAAGGCTCAAGCCTTTGGTGTTATATGAGCTTGTTGCGCTGCTGTTTCTTGCTCTGACGGTGTAGGTGCATTTTTTACCTCCGGGGGCAGCGGTATGGGTGAAGGAATCAACATCCTTTGTGAAGCCTGCGTGAGACCAGGAGCTTTCGCCCTCGCACTTATAGTATACGGTGTATTTTGTGGCACCGTCAACCTTTTTCCATTTTACGGTAACGCCGTCGGTACCGCTCTGAACACTTATGATTTCGGGCTCGTCAAGACGGGTTAAGGTTCCCGGGTTTTCGCAGATGCCCTCTGCTCCGTTCTTGCAGGGGATCACCTTATAGCTGTAGTTCACGCCTGAAACCGCTGTTGTGTCAAGATAGTTGTTTGCCGATGTTTCTGTAAGCAGGGCGTAGCTGCCGTCATCTGCCTTGCGCATAATTTTGTAATATTCGGTACCTTTAAGGGCTGTCCATTTGATATAAAGACCCTTTTGCTGATTCTTTACCGTCACCGACGAAACAGTAGGCACCGCAGCTTCTTCCTCGGCGCAGATAACGGCGCCAAGTGAAAAAATCACGGTAAAAGATAATAGAATAAAAAGTAAAGATATTTTTCTTTTCATAGAAGTTTTCCTCATTCTGACAATTTCTGACTTTATTTTATCATTACTGACACATTAAAACAATATATAACGTGAAAATTCTTTTAAAACTTTTATTAACCGAAATAGTTTTTATAAATTAAACAAATACCTTGACGAAATTATTTAAAAATAGTAATATAAGATAAACTGATAATAAAAGGTTTTTAACAGATAATAAACAATAACGGAGGTTTTAACTTATGAAAAAGCTTTTGGCACTTATTATGGCTACGGTTCTTCTTTTCAGCCTTGCTGCCTGCGGCGATGATAAAAAGCAATCCGATACCGATGCAGAAAACACAACACAGGGTGAAACCACTGAGCTCACCACAGAAGAAGAGGAAACAACCGAGCAGGAAACAACCGAGCCCGAAGAGGATGAGCCCGAGTTTAAAGAGGTTACCCTTATTGATGAAGAGGTGGGAACCGTTAAAGTAACAGGCGTTGAAAAGGATCCCTATTTCGGCTATTCGATCAAGATAAACATTGTTAATAACAGCGAAGATAAAACCTATCTTTACAGCGTAGATCAGTGCTCCGTAAACGGAGTGGCTGTTGATGCTTATTTTGCAGGTGAGGTTGATCCCGGCAAGAAATTAAACGAAGAAATAATGTTTGACGAAGCAGCTCTCGAGGAAAACGGAATCACCGAATATACCGATATAGAGCTTTTGTTTACCGTCAGCGATGCAGAAGACTTTTTTAGCGATTACATCTTAGAAAAGACCGTTAATTTCTACCCCTTGGGTGAGGACAGGGCACAGAGCTTTGTCAGAGAAAATAAGGATACGGATAAAGTTCTTATAGACAATGAGCATCTCACTCTTATCGTTACAGGTATGGAAGAGAATAAGATGTGGGACTGCTACACTTTGAAGTTCTATGCAGTAAACAAGACAGATTCACTTGTTATGCTGTCTGTTGAAAGCGCATCGGTCAACGACTGTATGATCGACCCCCTTTATGCAGACAGTATTCCTGCAGGAAGATGCAAATTCAGCTCAGCAGACTGGTTTGTTGATGATCTGGAGGAAAACGAAATTGAAACAATTGAAGAGATTGAAATGAAGTTCCGACTTTATGACTATAACAGTGATGAGGAGTTCTTCGTTCAGACAGTTGTTTACGAGCCCTGATGATAAAATACAGGCACTGCTTATGCGGTGCCTGTAATTGATATTGCTTTTACGGATAGTTTGATTATAGCAAAGGAGTGTCTTACTATGAATAATAAAATCAAGGCTCTTACCGCCGTGGGTGCATTAACAGCCGCCGCGGGCTACGGAGCTCTCAGCTTTGCAGGAGACCTGCTCTTTAAAAGGGGCTGTGTACCGCCCGCGGAGTTTACTGAGAAATTAGTGGACTGTGATAAAACTCATCTCGGCGAATATCTTGAAAAGAATCTGCAGTGGGTTGAAGATTACGGCTATGAAAGACATTTTATGATTTCCGACAGAGGGGAAAAGCTTGTGGGCTATCTTCTCAGGGCTGAAGAGGAAAGTGATGTCTATGTTTTTGCCGCTCACGGCTACAGAAGCTACGGCAAAAAGGAATTCTGCGGTGTGGGTCAGTACTATCTTGAAAGAGGCATCAACCTGTTTATTGTTGACCACGTGGCTTCAGGTGAAAGCGAGGGTACCTACTGCACCTTCGGCAGTAATGAAACAAAGGACTGCCTTAAATGGCTGGGCTATATGAAGGAAACCTTCGGTGAGGATATCAAGATAATTCTTCACGGCGTTTCCATGGGTGCGGCAACGGTTATGATGATGTCGGGCAGCGGACGTTTACCCGATAACGTTAAAATGACCGTGGCAGACTGCGGCTTCACAAGCGGCCCCGACTTTTTCGCCTACCGTGTTGAGCAGGTGAAGATACCTTCAAGGGGTCTTGTAAAGGCTTGGAACGCCGTTAACAAAAAGAGAATAGGCTTTGATTTGAATGATGTTAAGCCTGTTGAGGCAGTTAAAAAGGCTGAGGTTCCGATGCTCTTTATTCACGGTGAGGATGACGGTCTTGTGCCCTGCTTTATGGTTTATGAGCTTTATGAAAACTGCGGCAGTGAAAATAAAGATCTGCTCGTTGTTGAAAATGCGGATCACGCTCAGAGTTATATGGTGGGCGGCGAAAACTATAAAGAAAAGCTCGGCGGATTTATTGACGCATATATTGACTGATTTCAGGAGGTTTTAATATGAAGGCTTTAATTGTTGTTGATATGCAAAATGA
>JAZSPQ010000058.1:0-29220 GCA_045537485.1 Acutalibacteraceae bacterium
AGGAAAAGCTGAAGCCCGTATTTAAACTGTGTAAAGTTAAAACGGTGTCCCTCATAAAGCTGCGGTGCAAGATGACCGAAGCGACCGATGGGTCCCTGAACAATCTGAGGGAAGAAGGACACAAACAGTGCCACCTTTGCAAAATTCTTTTCAGCTCTGAGCTTGCCGCGATATACATCAATAATATAGCTTGTTGCCTGAAGGGTATAAAAGGATATACCTAATGGAAAAGCTAAGTCGTGCTTAGGTGCCTTTGCTTCAAGACCTAAAAGGCCGAGAATACTGAATGCCTGTTCTGAAAGGAAGTTGAAATACTTAAGGAACACAAGAAAGCCAAAGCAAATCACAAGAGCTAAAGCGAGTACTTTCCTCTTCTTTTTCTGAACCTTTGCCTTTAAAGCCTTCTTATCATCCCTGGTCAAATCCGTATGTTCTTTGAGATAAGCCTTATGATTTTCATTATACTTATCAAGAATCAGAGCTGTAAACCATATTACAGCTATTGTTAAAATCATAAAATAACCGGTGCTCAGACCGCCGAAGAAATAATATACAGCACTTGATGCAAGTAAAACAGTCCAACGGTATTTTAGAGGAAAAATAAAGTAAAGAGCTGCAGTTATTACCCACAAAAGCGCAAATTCAACTGATATTAGCGTCATATTTCACATTTCCGACTGAAAACATCGGAAAATACCTCCTTATTTTTTTCTATCAAAAAACAGCAGAACACTACCTTGCAAACACAAGGTAGTGTTTATGACTTCTTAGTCTAAAAGTTCGCTGATAAGCTCAACCATTGCGGAAACCGTATCAAAGTTTTCCGGCTCAAGGTCATCAACACCGATTGTCACATCAAACTCTGCATTGATTTCACCAACGAGTGATACGATATCAAAAGAATCAAGGATACCGTCTGTTACAAGTGCTGTTTCGTTTTCGAAATCAACATCGGGGCGGAGTTCTGCGAGAATTTTCATAAGCTGTTCTTTCATAACTGTCAAATTCCTTTCATTTGTTTTAATATAATTGACATACCTGCTTTTTTAATATGCAGGTTATTTTCTTCACTATTCAGCTCAACCGAATCTTCTTGAGAATCAGATGCGGTTATGCTGTAGGACTTCCAGGTGTATTTTTCACCGTTGTAAACAACGTAGGGCTCACCGAGTACGGCAAGGATACCGTAATCCATAGCTCTTAAAAATCTGCTGATTTCACAGCCGGTTTTACTGAGATCAAGCTCGCCGCCGTTGGGAACATCCCTGAGCATATGGAGCTCACCTTTTTCTGAATCGTTGACTGCCGTTACCGACAGATTATCAAAACCTATTGCAACAAGCTCCTTTAAGCCATCCATAGAAATCCTGTTAAGCTGTGTCAGAAGCCTCAATGATGTGGTCTTTTCTGTTATAGGTACACTCTTTTGCAGATATATTTCACCGGTATCAACACCTGCATTAACCTTGTGCCATGTAATACCCGCTTCACTGTCGCCGGCAAAAATAGCCCAGGCTTCGCAGTTTCTTCCTCTGTGATAAGGTAATATCGCATGATGAAGATTAAGGATAAACAGTGACGGGTTATCTATAACAGCCTCAGTTATAATATAGGGATTCATAACCGAAAGCACAAGCGAATCAGATTTTTCCCGTTCAAGAGCAGACATCAGCTCTTTTTTGCCACTTGTGGCTCTGATCTGTATTTTTTCGTTTATCTTTTTTCCAATACCGTTGGTGTTACATTCATACACCCATACCTCATCGGATATATCAGCAGCAAGCATTATTTCAGCCGCCTGATATAAGAGCCCCGTACCGCCGATAACAATTATTTTTTCAAATCTTTTCATAGTGTTAACCCTGTAATTCTTCTGCAAGCTTAACTCGGTCAATCTTTGCATTCTTTGTCATAGGAAGCTGTGTAAAATGCAAGAATCTGTTTGGAAGCATATATTTGGGAAGCAATTTACCTGCATCCTTCATAATATCTCTGTCACATTCGCTTTCCGACTGGTAGAAAAGAACAATCTGTTCGTTTGGCTTATCATAAATACAGCAACCCGCATCAATATAAGGAAGTGAATTTATTGCAATTTCAACCTCACTGAGCTCGATTCTGTGACCCATATGCTTAATCTGATAATCCTTACGGGAAACGAAATAGAAAAGTCCGTCTTCACCGTATTTTGCAAGGTCGCCTGTGCGATAAATAAGCTCGGGATAAGCCTTGTTGAGAGGATTCTGACAGAAAGCTTCGACAGTCTTTTCAGGATTGTTGTAATATCCGTGAGCAAGAGAAGTACCTCTTACACAGATTTCACCCTTAACATCCGCTTCGGTTATGAGCTCGTCACCGTCAAGAAGAAGGATATCGGTATTTTTAAAAGCTACACCAATAGGAAGAGCCTCTTCATCCTTAAAGGGTCTGTCAACCTTATAGTAAAGGCAATTACAGGTAATTTCCGTAGGACCGTAAAGATTTACATAATTAACATCGGGAAGCTTTTCTCTCCAATAATTTAAAACCTTATTAGGCATTACCTCACCGGAGAACATAATGGTTTTAAGTGTTTCGGGAAGTGTCTTTTCAAGTGCATTAAGGTTTTCAATAATTCTGAGAGCTGATGTAGCCCAGATTATTGTATTGATTTTTCTCTCATTGATGCAAGCAATAAGCTTTGCAGGGAACGAGAAGAAGAGCTTTGGAATAACGTGCATTGAACCGCCGTTTCTGATGCAGGAATAAATATCCTTAACGGAAACGTCAAAGTCAAAGGGTGCCTGATTACCGAACACTCTTGTATCATCAAAATCAAAGGTTTCGGCAAAGTTTTCAATAAGGTCAATTACACTTCTGTGGCAGACAAGAACACCCTTAGGTACACCTGTTGAGCCTGATGTGAAAATAGCATAAAGAGGGTCTGTGTCGATAGCCTTTGCTCTGACATCAGCAAGAGCCTCTTTATTTATCTCGTGGCAGATTACCTCATCGTATAAGAGTCTTTCACCTGCAAACCCTATTTCATCAAGGATTTTGTTATCCTTTTCCCATATAACGGCAGCTTTAGGCTGAAGTGTATTTATAATCAGCTCAACACGCTTTACGGGAAGCTGACGGTCAACGGGAACATAAAAATTACCGCTCTTTGCAATACCCATAAATGAAATAACAGACTCAATATTTCTGTCGATAAAAACAACAACAGGTGAATTTTTGGTGCCGCTCTTTTCGATAATAGCCGAGCCGATAGCATCAGATCTTTCTCCGAGTTCATTATAGGTTGCTTCGTTTTTGCTGTCGGAAAGGACAACCTTATCACCGTAAAGGCTGACACTTTTATCTAAATAATCAAGGACATTTGTAAGCATAAGCTTTCCCCCGTTAATTTAATTCATATTTGGTATTTAGCTCCGTAAATTATATCAAAAAGCATAATCAAAGTCAACACATAGATATACTAAGACAAGAAAATTAAAAATCTATTAAATTACTTTTTTTCTCTTTCTCTGACAACAAACTTTGTAGGAGTACCCTCAAGGCCGAAAACCTCTCTTATCTGGTTATCAAGATAACGCTGATAGCTGTAGTGGAAAAGTTCCTTATCATTGACAAAGCAGACAAACGTTGGCGGTCTTGTTGAAGCCTGAGTCATATAATATATTTTGAGTCGCTTACCTTTATCCGTAGGAGGCTGAACTCTTGCGGTAGCTGAAGCAAGCACATCGTTAAGCTTGCCGGTCGAAATACGCATTGAGTTCTGCTCATCAACAAACTTGATAAGATCAAAAAGCCTGTCAATTCTCTGACCTGTTTTTGCTGATATAAAGATAATAGGCGCATAGGACATAAAGGAAAAATCGTTCATCAGCTTTTTGCGGTAGCTATCCATAGTTTTGCCGTCTTTTTCAAGGGCATCCCACTTATTCACCGCAATAATGCACGCTTTTCCCATATCGTGAGCAATACCTGCCACTTTGCTGTCCTGCTCGGTAAAGCCTTCAACAGCATCAATCATTATTACGCAAACAGATGCTCTTTCAACAGCCATTTTTGCACGGATAACCGAGTATTTTTCAATCTGGTCCTCAACCTTGCTTTTTCTGCGAAGGCCTGCAGTGTCGATGAACATAAACTCGCCGTGCTCGTTGGAGATAAAGGTATCAGTAGCATCTCTTGTTGTACCTGCAATATTTGAAACAATGGCTCTTTCTTCGCCGGAAATTGCATTTATAAGCGAAGATTTGCCTACATTGGGCTTACCGATAACAGCAACCTTTATAGTTTCGTCTTCTTCGGTTTCGTCGGCATCCTTCGGCAAATATTCAAGCACGGCATCAAGAAGATCACCCGTACCGTGACCGTGAACAGAGGAAACTGCAATGGGGTCGCCGAGACCGAGATTGTAAAATTCGTAATATTCCAAGGGCATTTCGCCAACGGTATCACATTTATTTACGCAAAGTATTATAGGCTTGCCACTCTTTAAAAGCATAGCAGCAACATCCTCGTCTGTCGCAACAACGCCTGTTCTGATATCGGTAACAAGCACGATAACATCAGCGGAATCGATAGCAAGCTGTGCCTGTCGGCGCATCTGCTGCAGAATAATATCATCACTCTGAGGTTCAATACCGCCTGTATCAATCAAAAGAAAATGACGGTTTAGCCACTCGCAGTCGCCGTATATTCTGTCTCTTGTGACACCGGGAGTGTCATCAACAATGGAAAGACGCTGACCAATAAGCTTATTAAAAAGTGTGGATTTACCAACATTCGGTCTGCCGACTATAGCAACAATAGGTCTCGCCATATTATCGCCTCCTTATTTCAATTTAACATTTAAAATCTCTTCAACTAAATTATAGCCCGAAGATTCAAATACAGCTTTCACCTTTACGCCGAGTTCCTTTTCAACATCCGTAACCGAAACATTGTCGAGAAAGAGATCGCCTTCGGCGTTAAGCATAACATCGGGAATGAGAAGCTCTTTGTAAAGTTCTTTACCCCTAAGCTGATTTATGAGATCACCGCCGGTTATAAGCCCTGCAACCGTTACGGAATGACCGTAGAAATCATTTTTAATCTGATATACATTTATTCTGAGGTTCGGATAAATTACAGTCAGTCTGTCTGTAAGATCTTTTATGAGCGGATACGCTGCAACACCGGTTGCTATGCTGACACTTCGGCTTATATCTATATTTTTGTCAAGTGCAGAAATACGCTCATCTGCTTCATCGATAAAGTCACACCACATACCTACACCGTTTTCAATTTGCGGATAGCCTTCATAATAATCGGCTCCGGGAATTTCCCTTTCCGCTTTAAGGTAAAATTCGTCAGATGCATAAGCAAGTCGTGTACCCTTTTCTTTTTTGAAGCTGTCACCGAAGGTATTTATAATGTCGATAACCTCAGCTGCAGTTTCTTTTGTGTATGCAGGCATATCAAAAAGACCTTCACGGTGTTTGGTAATACCAACAGGTACGGCGGCTATACTTTGAACGGCAGGATAAAGCTTTGCCAGCTCACTAAGGCTGTATTCAAGCTCTTTGCCGTCATTTATACCGGGGCAGAGTACCAGCTGAGTGTTTATTTCAATTCCTGCATCGGCGAGTCTTTTGATATAATCAAGACATTTACCCGCGTTTTTGTTTTTCATCATTTTCACGCGAAGCTCTTTATTCATCGTATGAACGGAAACATTGACGGGAGTTATATGCATTTTTATGATTCTGTCTATATCCTCATCCGTAAGATTTGTGAGAGTAATATAATTGCCAAAAAGGAAGGAAAGCCTTGAGTCGTCATCTTTGAAATATATGCTTTCACGCATCCCTTTTGGATTCTGATCAATAAAACAGAAGATGCAATTATTTTTACAGCGCTGCTGTTTATCCATGAGAAAAGAATCAAACTCAAGCCCGATATCACTATCAGCCTTTTTTCTGATACTGACAAGTTTTGTTTTTCCCTTATGCTCAAGCTCAAGCGTCAAGTTTTCATCTTTAATATAAAACTGATAGTCAAGAAAATCACGGATTTTGTTGCCGTTAACGCTAATAAGCTTGTCACCCGCTTTTACGCCCTTAAAAAACAGAGCGGAAAACTTTTTCACTTCTTTGATCTCAACCGACATATTTGCACCTCCCCTTCCAATAAAAAAGGTGAAGAAAGCCATAGCTTCTCCACCTCTCAAGTTCCAAAGGCTTAGTCTTCGTCCTTAACAACAACCTGCTTGCCCTTGTAATAGCCACACTCAGCGCAAACCTTGTGGGGTACAGTATAAGCACCGCACTGCTTGCATCTTACAAGTGTCGGAGCGTCAAGCTTCCACACATTTGAACGTCTCTTATCTCTTCTTGCCTTTGATACTCTTCTCTTTGGTACTGCCATCTTCCAGCACCTCCTTATTATAATAATAAATAGTTAACTGATCATTCGTCCAATAAACCTAACAGAGCCTCCAGACGGGGGTCAATGTCTTTTTTACAGTTACATGGACCTTCATTTAAGTTTGCACCGCATTTGAAGCAAACTCCCTTGCAGTCATCCTTGCAAAGGAACTTGCCCGGAAGTGCAAGAAAAATGTCTTCCAAGGTAAGCTGTTCAATATCAAGCTTCATATCCTCAACAAGAATATACTCGTCAGTTTCTTCATTGTTAAGATTTGAAACCAACTCATGCTCCATAGGGATGTTAAAGTCGAGTTTCGTGTCTTCAGCACATCTGTCACAGACGGTTTCAAGTGAGAATCTGATATCGGCACTGACAGTAACAATACCTGACGTATTTATGATTTCGCCTTTAAGCTCAACAGGTGTTGTGAATGGAAACACATCGTTGATTTTCTCTTTGGAAAAATCAAATTTATAGTCAAGACAAATACTGTTAATACCCTGGTTAAACAAGCTTTCAAGTTCTATAAACATAACTCACCTCATATTAACGAATAACATTATATAGATGTCTTTACGATTTGTCAATAATAAAACACAAATTAGTTTAAAAAATTCTTTAAAACTCCCCGATATTCGGGTTATTTCTTTGTAGTTACGGTGAAAAGGTCGGAATAATAACCGTAATAGTATTTTCCGTCATAGTTACCTATAGCTCTGACCTTATAGTAATATTTTTTACCGCCGCTGAGAGACGAAATCTTAAGACTTGTGTTTCTTGTGGAGCTGATGAGTATATACTCCTTCGTAGATGTATCATAACGGTATACTCGGTAATAGGATGCATTTTCGGTAGGAGCCCAACTCAGCGTAAACGAGTTTGATGTGATGCTGCTTGCCTTAAGATTCACTGTTTTCCCGAGATTTGTGCTGAAGGAAAAGGTCGCCGACGTATATCCGCGCAGGAACGATGAACCGTTTTTAATTATATGGGGTATAATACGGTAATCATGCGTTGTGCCGGGCTCAAGACCGGTCAGCTTTATGCTTGGTTTTGTTGTTGTGGCTATACGCTTAAAGCCGGGCTTGCTTTCATCGTATCTGTATACATAATAAGTGTTAACACCTTCGGAAGATGCATCCCACGAAAGTGTATAGGATGTATCCGTCACGGATGAAGCCGTAATTGATGTTATACTTTTAGCCATGGTATAAAATGAATAGGTGCAAAGCTTACCCTTCTGAGTGCCTAGGGTGCTTCTTATATAACCCCTGACTCTTACTGTATATTTGGTAACATCATCAAGGCCTTTGAGTGTATAGGTATTATCCTTAACTGTTGCTTTGAGAACATATTTTCCGTTTTCAAGAAGATAAACATTGTAGCAGTCAGCATTTTTAACCTTATCCCAGGTCAAAACAACCTTATCCTGATAGGGAACACCGCTGACATTCACCAATGTATCAGGCAGAGTCGTTGCAGAAAATTCCTGAGACAGCTCGCTTTCCTGAATAATGCTGCCTAAGCGATAGGTTGCCGAAACCTTATAAAAGCTCTTTGCGGAGTTCTCTAAGTTTTCAAAGGTATAATAAGGCGTTGTGATGCTTATAAGCTTTATATACTCCCCATCCTCAAGACGGTAAACAGTGTAAAAATCAGCACTGTCAATAGCATCCCATGATATAGTGTAGGAATTTGCGGTAACATCACTTGCTTTGAAATTATCCACAACACCAACGGTTGTTAAAACATTCAAAGTGTCCGACGGTTCACTCTCAGAGGTGAGTCCCCTCTTTGTTACCGTTGCCACAGCGTAAAAGCTATATTCTGTAGAAGGCATAGCTTCATTAAACACAAAAGAGGTTTCCGTACCTTCATATATGAGCCTGTCACTGTTGCTATCCTTAATGTAAAGCTTATAGGCAGTGGCGTTTTCAACATCGGACCAATCAAGAGTAATTTCTCTGTCTGAAACGGCTAAGGTCTGCAAATCAGACACAGCAAGAGTGGGAGTAAGCGTCCAGTACAGCTCAGAATAATCGGAATACACCCTTTTACCGTCAACAAGCTTATATGCTTTAATTCTGTAAGCACAGGCATAACCGGGCGAAAGGTCTGCTACGGTAATACTGTTAACCTTAAAATCACCGTAAACAATATATTTAGAAAGTTCCGGTTGATATCGGTAAACTCTGTATCCGTCCGCACCCTTTGATTGCCAGGAGAAAGTGTATCCGGTTGTTGTGAGGTTATCTATTGTAAGATCTTCAGGTGCATCAGGCACAAGCTGCTCTTTTGTGACAATTTCGACAGATTTCAAAGGTCCATTGTCGTAGCAGTAGGAATTTACATATCTGCAATAAACCGTATATTTGCTGCCTTTACTAAGATTTTTGAAGGTATAAGTATCATAGGTGATATCTCCGCCTTTGATAAATTTACCCTCTTCATCCCTGAGATAATAGCCGTATCTTTCTGCTGTATTGCTTTTCGGCAGAGACACGGTGATTGTTGTTTCATCGGAAGTAACGGTTATATCCGGGACCGTATATTTGCTTATGTCGGGACAAACTTTAAATTTAATTCTGTCACAAAGACCTCGGGAGTTATAGACCGTTACATAAACCTCACCCTCACTTAGGAACTGAACTGTATCATCATCAATAATTTTGCAGATTGCGGGATTACTTGTCATAAGCTTGCCGCCGGTGTCTGCAGAGGTTTTAAAGATGCCTAAATCATAGGTGCCGATGCCCACATTGGTAACACTTTTAATATCAACATAGTCGGAAAGGATATATCCTGTGTAAGAGACTGAATTATATGTGAATTTAATTTTATACCATACCGGGTATTGCAGAACTCTCGCATAATAGCTTGAATCAACAAAATGCTTGCTTTGTATTTTTACTTCTGTATCTTTAGAGAGAAGAATATTAGCTCCCGATGAAGTCTGAAGTCTTGCATAGGTTGTTGAAGGACCTGTTCTTACATTAACTCCGTTTACGTTGACAGTTCCGTACTGTATCTTTGAATCAACGGTTGTAAGAGTATCTGAGGCAGTGCTTTCACACATATTTTTGAAAACAGGAATTGAAAAAACAAACTGATTTTCCAATATTCCCAGCTTTGCATAAGATGCATAAGAGGTGTAACCCTGCGACAGCGCTCCGGAGAGATTTGTCATAAACTGATGGGTATGCACCGGATAATAGGAGTTCGGATTAACGTTAAAGCGCTGAAGATAACCGGTAAACTGACCCACGGCAATATATGAGGATGCAAGGAACTCAGCGCCGCCCATAATGGATTTTTCAGGTGAATTCCAAGGTCTTGAATAGGTGGTCAACGTACCGTTTTCACCGCCGTTAGCCCACGCAAGACCTCTTGTGATTGCGTTTACTCCGTCAGTGGCTCCGATATTATAAAAATTATATATTCCCGGATAATCGGGATGATTTCCCCATACACTGTAGCTTCCGTCACTTCCCACCTCATTGAGAATTTTAGAAGCAAGGTAGCACGGGTTTATATTATAAGTTTTTCCGGCTTCATAAATCACCTCAGCATAGGTGCGTTCGGTTTTAACTGCCGTCCCTTCCCGATCAAGGTACTCTATTTTAGCCTGATGCATAAACGAGCCCTTAAGAATAAGCTCTACTGCATCAATGGTGAAAATCTCACTGAAGCTCAGCATTTCAAACTGAAATATACCGTCCTCGTTAAGGAAATTTCTCGGGTCAAGAAAATACTCAACAGCCAATTCACTCGCTTGCACAAAGCCTGCATCCTTTGAAACAAAGGTTCCCGTTGAAGGGTTGTAGTCGTCGGCATCGTGGCTCTTTAATATATCCGCTGAAATTGAGTGCTGAACGAGAGCTTCATTTCCGTATTGTGCTTTAACAGACTCATTCCAATCAAGTCCCGTTTCAAAAGGTACAAAGACCCACTGAGGATATTTTTTGTGAAGCTCCTCAAGATAAGGTCTATAGCTTTCGGGAAACTGCTCAAGAGTGGCATCAAAGTCATCTGCCGCAACTGAACAGACAGAAAAAAGCACAGCAAAAGCGATAACAGCTAAAAGATATTTTCCGAATTTTCTTATCCCCTGCCTGCTGTTTTTCATTATTTCACATCCTTATTATTTGGCTTAGTTAAAAAACGAGGAGGAGCTGAGAGAATCAAGGATTGATTTCTTTGCCTCAGTCCTAACCTCACAGATCGGCTCGGATTCTGTGCTTTCGTCTTTACAGAAGCTGAAATTCAACGAAGCGTTGAGAATTGAAGAAACACGGTCCGATTCAGTTTGAATATCTTTTTCAAAGGTTTCTTCCAAAATATTCTCGGCAATCTCTTCGATATAAGCCTCTACGCTTTCTGTTTCTTCAACCTCTGCAGTCTCCTGCTCACAGTTTTGAGCTTCATAATTAATTTTCGACATAAAATCAGACAGATTTTTGCAAAGCTCATCCGCAACCATTCTAAGCTGATTTGTGGCCTCATTGATGTCAGCCAAAGGATCATTGCTCTTTTGAGGGGCAACGGGAGCTTCCTCAACAGGCGTCTGAATTTCCTGCTTTTGTTCTTCACAAGCTGACTCAAGCTCTCTGATCTTTGCGTTAAGCTGATCAACAGTTGCTTCAACTGCCTTTTTATAGTCGTAAAAATCGTTTCTCATTTTTTCGATGTAGCTTATTACATCCTTTTTGTTAAAGCCGCCCACTCTTGCTTTACGAAAGTTGATATAGTTTCCATCCATTGCTTTCACAACCTTTAAACAAATTTATTCAATGTAATTTTAACATAAAACAGCGTATAATTGCAACTGTATTGCAAAAAATAATAGCTTTGGTATATAATGGACTTATTGAAAGGAGCTGAATTTATGAAATTTATGCCTGAAAAAGCGGATTTTGTTATAAACAGACTCAGCTCAAGAGGATATGAAGCGTATATTGTCGGCGGTGCTGTGCGGGATATGCTGATGGGCATTGAGCCCGATGACACGGATATAACCACAAATGCTCTTCCTGAAGAAACCGAAGAAATATTCAGCGATACCCATGTGATAGAAACGGGCATTAAACACGGTACCGTGACAGCTGTTGTTGACGGTACGCCTATCGAAATAACCACCTTTCGTACCGAAGAAGGCTACAGCGACGGGCGTCACCCGGACAAGGTAACCTTTACAAGCAGTATCGAAGAAGACTTATCCAGACGGGATTTCACAATGAACAGCATCGCCTATAATCCTACAAGAGGTCTTGTTGACCCCTATTCCGGCAGACAGGATATTGAAAACAGGATTATCCGCTGTGTAGGAAATCCACGTGTACGCTTCACCGAGGACAGTCTCCGAATACTGCGTGCTATGCGTTTTTCTTCCGTTCTCGGCTTTAAAATCGAAGATGAGACCGAAAAAGCAATGCTTGAATGTAAAAATCTGCTAAAAAATGTTTCCGAGGAAAGAATTTACAGTGAGCTTTGTAAAATGCTTTGCGGAAAAAATATAAAACAAGTGATTATGAGTTATTGCGACATATTTGCGGTTATTATCCCCGAAATCGGTATTATGAAAAACTTTAATCAGCACAATTTTCATCATAAATACGATCTTCTTGAACATACCGCGGTTGTTACGGAAAACATTGATCCTGTTATACATCTCAGACTTGCAGCTCTGCTTCACGATATTGCTAAACCCTATTGTATGTCCTTCGATGAAAACGGTATAGGGCATTTCTATAAGCATCCGTCAATAGGAGCAGCCAAAGCAGATACCATTCTGAAAAACCTGCGTGCCGATAACAAAACTCGCGAAAAAGTTATAAAGCTTATAAAATGGCATGACACACCTATTGAAGAAAGCGAGAAAATTATAAAAAAGAAACTGCGTTCAATGGGCGAAGAAATGCTTTATGAGCTTATCAAACTTAAACAAGCTGATACTATGGGGCTCGCTGATGAATACAGAAGCAGACTCCCCCATTTTGAACGGTTGCGGAACATTGTTGCACATGTCATTGAGGAAGAACAGTGTTTCTCATTAAAAGATCTTGCAGTTAACGGCAACGATATTATTTCGCTAGGTCTCAAAGGAAGACAGATCGGAAAAGCGCTTAATTTTGCACTAGAATCAGTAATTGACGACGTTATAAAAAACGAGAAAAAAGCTTTGATAAATCTGATAACAGAAAACGCAGACAGCTTTTAACACTGTCTGCATTATTTTATTCAATAATATAAACCTTTACGCCGTGTCCCGGTACTGATGCAACAATTTTGTCAGCATCCGAACAGATTTTTTCATCCCAGATTTCCTGAACCTCATAACCGTTCTTTTTCTGAATATTAAGGAAGCCCAAGTTAGAAAGAGAGGTAAGGTCAACGGTAGCGCTCTTTTCTTTAGATGCTTTGTTAAATACACAAACTGCAACACGTGAGCCTTCAAGAGGCTTTACAAGAATATCCACAAGACCTGCCTTGATTCTTCTGCACTGCACGCCGAGCTTATCCTGATTTATCGCAATCATATTTTTATTTGTGAGAATCTGATATACCTTGCTTTCCGTGTCGACAGAGCCGTCTTCCTTAATGAACTTTCTGATATCGTTACCGAGAATAAGAGGTGCATTCATCATACACCAGAGACTGAAATGGCTCTTGTTTTCTTCGTGGGTAAGATTACCGTTGCCGACCTCAAGCATATCCGGGTCATTCCATGCACCGGGAGCAGAATATTTAGCAAGTCTGACGGTAAATTCGTAAATAGCTATTACTGATTTCCAATCGGCACGTATATCACCGGTTGTTCTCCAAAGGTTACCCGCTTCAGCACCCCACTTCCACGGTCTGTTAAAGCCCCACTCACAGATAGAATAAACAATAGGCTTTTCTTCTGTGCCGTTGTTTTCTGCATAAAGCTTCGTTGCACGCTTAAGCTCTCTGCCCATGAGCTTATACTGAATAGCGGCGCTGTCCATTCTTGAGCCTACGGGATTAAGAAGCTCAACCCTGTTGACGCCTTTTTCAAGACGAATCATCGCCTGAAGCTTACCCTCAGGAGTCCAATTCTTTCTGCTTGCACAGTAAATGTGATATTCTTCCTCGCCGTTGACCTTAGCCATAATAAACTTTTCATCACGGGAGTCTTTCCTGATATCAATATGAAGAATATATTCCCCTGCTTCTTCGACCTCTACCTCGACGGATATACTGCCGCTGTTTGAATCAAGTCCGTCAATATAACACTTATCCTCGATTACCTCATCGGGTACAATTCTCGCCATTTTGCTCAGCTTCATTTCCTTGGCGGTGAAACGGGCAAAGGTGGCACCCTCACCCTCTTTTGCAAAGGAAACAGCAATAATTCTGGGTGCAAGATTTGAAATAGGCTTATTGTGACAGAAATCATATTTGAAATATTCAACGCCCCATGAAGCAAAGGTTTCTGCATCAATTCTTTCGTGAAGAAGGCTTGCAGGGTAATCCTCACAGGTGTGTGTGCCGTTTGAAGAATAAATACCAAGCTTAACACCGCGTTCATTCACATAATCGGCAAGAGCTCTGATGCCGCTCGGGAAGTGGATTTTATCGCACTGAAGTCTACCTTCGGCATCACGTGAGGAAGCCTGCCAGCAGTCATCTATATTCACATATTTATAGCCTGCGTCGGCAAGTCCGCTTTTTGCCATAGCATCGGCGATTTCCTTGATAAGGTCTTCGCTGATTTTATGTCTGAAAAGATTCCAGCTTGACCAACCCATGGGAGGTGTCATTGCCACACCGTTATTATAGCCTCTTTCGGCACACTGAGTGAGCCTTGCTTTGTTGACAGCTTTTTTGATGCTGCATATAGGGCAGTAGGTTTTTTCGCTCATTTTTTTCGCCATAACAATACCACCGGTTGCAGTAAGCGCAGCAGCAGTAGAAACAACTGTGTTTTTAATATGCTTATTCATAGCTTTTCTCCTTTATATTAAACCTAAATTTTTCATAACAAATATAAATCCGAACATTGTGAACATAGAAAAGAGACTTGTCCAGACAACTAATTGACCCGCTAACTGTTCATTGCCGCCGATTTCACCCGTCATAACAGCACTCGAAACTGCAACAGGTGTAGAAAAGAGAGAAATAATTGCAGGATATTCGATACTTGTAATATTAACAAGGTCAGTATAATTGCAAAGCAGCACCGCACCGCATATTCCTGCAGCAGGGGCAAAAACAAGCCTCATAAAGGTACCGAGAGCAATTTCTCTTTTAAGCGAAGAAATCGCCTTGAAATCGAATCTTGCGCCCAGAACGACGAGAGCTAAGGGAGATGCAACCTTCGCAAGTCTTGAAAGCGCAGTATAGACGAAGGGAAGGTCACCTTCAATAGAAAACAAGGGATTTCCCGAGGTATCAGTGGGTAAAAACTCCCTTATTGCAACAACTGCAATTCCAAGTGCGACGCTGATTATAAGCGGATTAGTAAGCGCCTTTTTGACGGTGTGCTTTACGCTGCCCAAGTGGTTGTCGGGGCTGTAATGGGAAAGAATAACAACCGCAAGTATATTAAAAAGCGGTATTGCAACTGCTGAAAGAATACTTGCAAAGGCAACCGCCTCAGTACCGCCGAGACTTTCAGCAAGCGGTATGCCGATAATCGCATAGTTTGACCTGAAGGAGCACTGAGTCATAACGCCGATGCTGCTTCGATCCTTCACAAAGAGCTTTGAAGCGCCGTAACCGATAAGGCAGATAAGAAGCACCGCAACAACACAGTAAATAACTGCCGACCAACGGACAAGACCGAGATTTTCTATTTCGTAAACATTCCAGAAAAGCAGAACAGGAAGGAAGACCCTGAAAACCATGGTATTGAGCTTTTTAAAAAATGCGTCATCGGCAAAATGTATGCATCTGAGGAAGTAGCCGACAAAAACAAGAATGAGTATAGGCATTACCGCCTCAAAGGAAAAACTGAAAACTTCAGCCACAAAATCACACCTAAAAATATATTACTACAGTATTTTATCACAATGCTCGTGTGTTTACAATATTTGAAAAAAATATTTATATAACTAATGCACTTTTACTCAACGTAAAAGTGCATTAAATCTTAATGATTTTAAAAATATATAGTTCCGCTTATCTTAAATCAACATCAACATATGCCGAATTAGTCTCAGGATTATATTTTCCTGTTCCATCGAAAGTTCCACTTACTGTTCCGTTATACTGATTTTTAGCAGTGAATGTACCATAAATTTCAAACTGATTCTCTGATGTTTCTTTAACTGTTGTAACACGTGCTGAAGGCATTTTATAACCACTAGCTGTTAACTCAAACTCTACATTCCATTCAGCACGTTCAATAACAAGACTTTCCGGTGTGACCTCAGGTTCTGATTTTCCACAAGCAGCAAAGCAAGCAAACAATACTACAACTAAAAGTATCGCAAAAAATTTTTTCATTTTTATATTCCTTTCTTTTTATGCTATATTTTGTGGCATTATATCACCTTTTTCTCCTTTCTAAAAGCTACACCAATTTACCCCACAAAATAAAAAAGTGCGCCAACCGAAGCCGACGCACATAAAACGCAAACTCCGATTGTCGCCAAACAAACTAAACAGAATGGGGATATAACAATCCAAGCCATAATATCTAATGGAATCTGCATTTTTATCAAATTCAAAGATATTATGACCAAATAAAGATATAGTTATCCCGAAAAAAGATAAAATATCCCCGTCAATTCTGTTTATTCAGTTTGTTTGGCATAATCATTTTAGCATTTATGTAAGAAAAAATCAATAGTTAATTAACTGAAAATAAAAACACCGCAACCCTGTCGGTTACGGCATAAAATCAATGCGATGCATTGTATATCATCAATTCCGTGAGGAATTGCATATCATCAACGGTGATAACCGTTGTATATCATCATTGCGAAAGCTTTTATACACACCTAAAGGTGTGATGAGATACAACACGGCTTTGCCGTGTTGATGATATACAGCCTGTGGCTGATGATATACCATTGCTTTCGCAATGGATAAAAAAACACTCGTTCCGAAGAACGAGTATTTTTTGGTGAGGATGAGTGGGCTCGAACCACCGACCCCTTGCATGTCAAGCAAGTACTCTGACCAACTGAGCTACACCCTCAAGTGCTTATGTATAATAACAGATTTATATATAATTGTCAAGCCAAATGACGAAAAAAGACCGTCCTGAAGGACGGTCAGTAAGTATTAAGCTTTTGCTTCGCAGTACATACAGCGGTAAACTCTGTTTTCCTTATCTGTAAGAGTAAATATCTGCTCTAATTCCTGCTCACAGGAAGTGATGCAACGGGGATTTTTGCACTTAAGTACGCCGTGAAGTGTTTCGGGAAGGTCAACACTTCTCTTTTCAACAAGTACACTGTCACGGATAACGTCGATTGTGATACCCGGGTCAATGTAGCCGAGAGCCTCAAGATTTATTTCAATGTTACTGTCAATCTTGATAATGTCCTTCTTGCCCATCTTTTTACTTGAAACGTTCTTGATAATTGCGATACTGCACTCAAGCTTATCAAAGCCGAGAAGGTTATATATTCTCATAGCGTTTCCTGCTGTGATATGGTCAATTACAAGACCTTCTTTGATTGAATCTATATGCATTGTTCCTTCTCCTTTCAGTCTGCTTTTAAGCCGAGAAGCTCCATAATAAGAGCCATACGTACAAACTTACCGCAGAGTGCCTGCTCAAAATAACAGGCTCTCGGGTCATCGTCAACATCGGTGGAAATTTCGTTGACTCTGGGCAGCGGATGAAGAATTACAAGGTCCTCTTTTGCATTCTTAATAAGCTTTTCCCTTGTAAGAATGTAGCTGTCACGAAGACGAATGTACTCTTCTTCACTAAGAAAGCGCTCCTTCTGTACTCTTGTCATATAAAGCACGTCAAGCTCGGGAAGTACTGCTTCGAGGTCGGTAGTCTGGATGTATTCAATGCCGTTTTTTTGAAGGACATCCTTTTTAACGTATGACGGAAGCTTGAGCTCCTCGGGAGAAATAAGCACAATCTTAACATTTTCATATCTTGAAAGAGCTTGTATGAGAGAATGTACTGTTCTGCCGAACTTAAGGTCGCCGCAGAAACCGATTGTGAAATTGTCAAGTCTGCCTTTTTTTCTTCTTATTGTCAGAAGGTCAGTAAGAGTCTGTGTAGGATGGTTGTGTCCGCCGTCACCTGCATTGATAACGGGAATCCTAGAATGCATTGAAGCAACGAGAGGTGCACCCTCCTTAGGATGACGCATAGCGATAATATCGGCGTAGCAGTTTACCATTTTAGTTGTATCAGCTACGCTCTCGCCCTTTGTTGCTGATGATGAGCCTGCATCGGAAAAACCGAGAACGTGACCGCCGAGCTCATACATAGCCGCTTCAAAGCTGAGTCGTGTTCTTGTTGAAGGCTCAAAGAAAAGTGTTGCCAGCTTCTTACCGCGGCAAACCTGACTGTACTTATCAGGGTTTGCAATAATATCATCGGCAACATTTAAAAGGCCGTCAATCTCTTCAACGGAAAGATCAAGTATATTGATAAGGCTTCTCATCAGTTTGCGCCTCCGATCCAGCTTTCGTCGGACGGATTATCTCTGAACTTGAGAAGACGGGCAATGTCTTCCTGCTTGATATAACCTTCTTCAGCAGCTACCTCAGCAACTGCATCAAGATTTGAAAGTGAATAGTTAACAACGTTTGCAGCGGCAAGTCTGTCAATACCCTTCTTCATACCGTAGGTGAAGATTGAAGCAATACCGAGAACCTCTGCGCCTGCTTCACGAAGAACCTCAACGACCTCAATAACGCTTCCGCCTGTTGAGATAAGGTCTTCGATAACAACTACCTTCTGCCCCTTTTCAAGCTTACCTTCAATCTGATTGCCTCTGCCGTGGTCCTTATGACCTGAGCGTACGTAACCCATAGGGAGACCGAGAATGTGGCCTACGATAGCGGCATGAGCGATACCTGCAGTTGAGGTACCCATAACAACCTCACATTCAGGGAAATACTTAAGAATTGTCTTTGCAAGACCTGTTTCAACATCAGTTCTTACTGCGGGTGAAGTAAGAGTAAGTCTGTTATCGCAGTAAATTGGGCTCTTGATACCGCTTGCCCATGTGAAGGGCTGCTCAGGGCGAAGGAAAACTGCACCGATGGAAAGTAAATCTTTTGCAATAAGCTTTTTCATAGTTAATCTATCCTTTCTTTTTATATACTTAGTTTATCAGCCAACAAATTCGTTAAGGCATCTTTCATATGCAGCAACGGGATCTGCTGCTGCAGTAATGGGTCTGCCCACTACGATATAGTCAGAGCCGATTCTGTTAGCCTCAGCGGGAGTCATAACACGCTTCTGATCACCGATATCACCGTCTGCAAAGCGTACTCCCGGAGTGATTGTGAGGAATTCCTTACCGCAGGTGTCGTGAACCTTCTGAGCTTCAAGGGGTGAGCATACAACTCCGTCAAGACCTGCATCAGCCGCATTTTTAGCGTAGTGCATAACAACCTTATCGATAGGCTCTTTGATGAGAAGGTCATTTTCCATGCTTTCCTGGTCGGTTGAGGTAAGCTGTGTAACGGCGATAAGGAGAGGTCTTGTGCCGTCGGGTCTTGTGAGACCTTCGAGTGCTGCCTCCATCATACGCTTTGTACCGCCTGCGTGGAGATTTGTTATATCAACGTCAAGATTTGAAAGCACAGACATTGACTTTTTAACTGTGTTGGGGATATCGTGAAGCTTGAGGTCAAGGAAAATCTTGTGGCCTCTCGCCTTGATTTCTTTTACGATTGAAGGACCTTCAGCATAGAAAAGCTCCATACCGATTTTTACAAAAGGCTTCTTACCCTGAAATTTATCAAGAAAATTCATAACCTCCTGCTTACTGCTGAAATCACATGCGATAATTACATCTCTTCCCATTAGTGAGCACCTCCGATAATTTCTTTTAATGATGTGATGTTATATTTTTCCATTGCCGCCGGAAGCTCATTTATGATATCACGGCAAGCAAAAGGATTTACGAGATTTGCGGCTCCGACTTCGACAGCCGTTGCACCTGCGAGCATCATTTCAATTACGTCCTTTGCACTTGAAATGCCCCCCATACCGATTACGGGTACCTTGACCTTATCAAAAACCTGATAAACCGCTCTGAGGGCTACAGGCATTATTGCAGGGCCTGAGAAGCCGCCCATTTTATTGGCAATAACCGGTTTTCTTGTTTTAAGATCAATTCTCATACCGAGAAGCGTATTGATAAGACTGATTGCATCTGCACCCGCTTCTTCGCAGGCAACTGCAATCTCTGTTATATCTGTTACATTGGGTGTAAGCTTTGCGATAACAGGCTTTGACACAACCTTCTTAACTGCAGAAATTACATCTGCGGCATTTTTGGCATCGGTTCCGAAATTAACACCGCCTGCGTGAACATTAGGACAGCTTATATTGATTTCAAACCAACCGATCTGATCCTCTTTATCAAGAAGAGTACAGCATTCAACATATTCATCAATAGTGAAGCCGCCTACATTTGCCATAACCTTCTTATTGAACACCTTTTTAAGCTCAGGAAGCTCGTGTTCAATAACTCCGTGTACACCGGGATTCTGAAGACCCACAGAGTTTATCATACCGCTTGTACATTCAGCAATTCTCGGCGTGGGATTTCCGAAGCGCGGCTCAAGAGTTGTACCCTTGAAGGAGAAAGATCCGAGACAGTTTATATCGTAAAGCTCGGCAAATTCATAACCGAAGCCGAAGGTTCCGCTGGCAGGAATTATCGGATTGTCAAGCTCTATTCCGCACAAATCAACCTTTGTATTTACCATATTATCTCCTCCCTTAAAAGCACGGGACCATCCTTGCAGATTCTTTTATTGCCGTATTTAGTTTTACAGCTGCAGCCCATACATGCGCCGAAGCCGCAACCCATTCTTTCTTCAAAGCTGTATTCACCGCTTCCGACTGCCGTTTTTTCGATAGCCTTAAACATAGGCATCGGTCCGCAGGTATAGAAGTATGTATATTCCATATCCTTCATAGCGTCCGTTACGAAGCCCTTAACGCCAACTGAGCCGTCAACTGTTGTGACGACAGTATTTGCACCTATACTTTCAAAATCTTCTTTACAGAAAATTTCATCAGCCTTATTGAATCCGAGAATAACGGTGGGCTTTTTACCCTCGGCAATAAGTCTCTTACAAAGACCGTAAAGAGGAGGAATGCCCACACCGCCTCCGATTAAGAGAGGATTGTCTCCGCTTCTTGAAGGCGCAAATCCGTTTCCGAGGCCTACAAGCACGTCACATTCGTAGCCTACAGGCCATGCCGCCATTTTTTCAGTTCCCTCACCGACAACTTTGTATATGATTGTTACGGTACTCTCGTCCCAATCAAAGACCGAAATCGGCCTTCTGAGGTAGCACCCGTCAACAGTAAGATTAACAAACTGACCCGGCGCAGTAAGTGCGGAAGTGTCACCCTCAAGAACCATACGGTAAACTGTATCCGTAAGCTTTTCATTTTTGATAACTTTATATATTCCCTGAATCATCTTCCGTTTCCTTTCTTTAAAATATCTTTTTACCGCCAACAAAGGTGTGAATTATCTTACCTTTAACCTTTTTACCCGTAAAAGGAGTTGCTCTTCCCTTGGAATAAAACTCTTCAGGGTTAATTTCATATTCAGCGTTAATATCAATGACCGTGAAGTCGGCACTTTCTCCTATATCTGTGCCGCCGCCGATTCCGAAGCGCTTTCTGGGATTTATAGCAAGAAGCTCCACTAACTTTTCCATGGAAATGATGCCCTTAAGAACAAGCTCAGTGTAAAGAATAGGGAACGCGGTTTCTATACCGACGATGCCCATCGCACTGCCTGCAAGGCCTTTACCCTTCTCTTCAGCGCTGTGAGGTGCGTGGTCTGTTGCAATCATATCGATAGTGCCGTCTTTTATACCCTCTAAAAGAGCAAGTCTGTCTTCCTCGGAACGAAGGGGCGGATTCATCTTAAAACGGCCGTCCTCCTGCAAATCTTTATCGGAAAGAACAAGATAATGAGGTCCCGTTTCGCAGGTAATATCAACACCCTCAGCCTTAGCTTTTCTGATTATATCAACACTTTCTTTGGTTGATATATGACAGACATGGTACGGGCAGCCTGTCTTTTTAACAAGCTCGATATCTCTTGCAATCTGTGCCCACTCGCTCTCGGAGCAGATGCCCTTATGACCGTGCACCTTAGCGTATTCACCATCGTGAATGTAACCGCCTTTAAGTAAGTCGTTGACCTCGCAGTGAGCTACAATCATCTTGCCGAGTGACTTGGCTTTAAGCATTGCCTCTTCCATCATTTCATCGCTCTGGACTCCCTTGCCGTCATCGGAAAAAGCAATTACATTTTCCGCCATAGCGTCCATATCCGAAAGCTCTTCGCCCTTCTGACCCACAGTAATTGAGCCGTAGGGATATACATTTATACAAGCATCATTTTCGATTATGTCAAGCTGCTTTTTAAGATTTTCTTCACTGTCAGGCACAGGATTAAGATTCGGCATTGAACAAACCGCCGTATATCCTCCGTGAGCTGATGCGAGAGTACCCGTTTTTATTGTTTCTTTATAAGAAAAACCCGGCTCACGCAAATGCACATGCACATCTGCAAAACCGGGAAAAATATAACAATCGGAAAAATCGAAAACTTCACCGTTTTCATCAATTTCAGAAACAACAACACCGTTTTTCACGGATAACGGGAGGTCAGAAAAAGCACCGTTTTGATAAATCGTTTTCGCTTTGAATATACCGTTCATGCTTTACCTCCTGATTTCATAAAAAAAGAACCTGCAAAAGCAAGGTTCGTCAACACATTATTTGACGAAAAGCCTTGGCTGCCCTGCCGTTCATTTTCTTTCCGTATTCATTTCAAGTTATTTTATCACAGCAGAATGTGATTGTCAATGGAAAGAGCAAAAATAATATAACATTTTTTATTAGGAATTTATTGATTACATTTCTTTTTTAACTTATAATAATTACAGATTTTAAAAGGAGTTAAAAATATGAAAATAACAGTCAGAGCTTATGCTAAAATCAATCTTATGCTTGATATTCTTTCAAGACTAGACAACGGCTATCACGATCTTTTTATGATTATGCAGTCCGTAGGGCTCTATGATGAGGTTTCAGTTGAAAAAACTGAGTCTGAATCTATCGGAATCAGTTGCAATATAAAGGATATCCCTTGCGATGAAAAAAATATTGCTCACAAGGCGGCAACTGCTTTTTTTGACGGAACAGGTATAGCAAGCTGCGGAATAAATATTCATATAGAAAAAAGAATACCTCACGCTGCAGGTCTTGCAGGCGGAAGTGCTGACGGTGCGGCAGTTATTATTGCACTGGACAGACTTTTCGGCACTGAGCTTTCAGAAAAGAAAATAATCGAAATCGGCTCAAAGGTCGGTGCTGATGTACCCTTCTGTGCTCTGGGCGGAACTATGATGGCACAGTATACAGGAACAATTCTTTCTCACCTGCCCGACTTGGATGAAAAATATATTATTATCGTTAAACCCGACCAGGATGTTTCAACAGGAAAAGCCTATGCCGCATTTGATACCGCAGAAAGAGTGCGTCATCTTGATACAAAGGGCATGATGATGGCGGCTGTTAATAATGACTGGAAAGCAATAAGCGAAAAGGTTGACAATGTTTTTGAACAGTTTATTGAGGTTACGGATAGAACCGTAATCAAAGGGATTATGAGAAAGAACGGCTGCCTTTGCTGTTGTATGAGCGGTAGCGGTCCGAGCATATTCGGCATTTTTGACGATGAAATCAAGGCAAAAGAATGTCTCGCAGAGCTGAAAAAAGACTTCAATAATTCTTTCCTTTGCAAAACAGTAAAGCAAGGCTGCGAAATAATATAAAACATAAAAAAATGGCTGCTACCGTAAAAGTAACAGCCATTTTAATATTTACAGACTATTTATCATACCGAGAAGGTCAACATAGAGATCCTTAACATCATTGACTTTTGTAAGACCGCCCTGAAGTGACATATGGTCGCCGTCATAGGTAGGCATTATATTCCAAATACCGGGAGTTACATTGCCTTCCTCATAAGCCTTGCTGGGTGAACTGCTGGGTGCCATAGCAGAGATTGTGTTTACAAGTCCGTCATTCATCTGCCATGATTCATCAACTACATAGCCGTTTTCAGTTACACCGGTGTAAATACCCATAACCTTTGATGAGCTCACAAACAAGGGCTCCATTTTTTTCTCAACAGGTGACCAGGTTCCGTCCTCGTTCTGTACGGTTGCATTGCAGGGAATTGAGAAATAATAGGTGTTTTCCAGAGTCTCAATCTCTTTATTCATCTCAAGAGCATTGTCGATATACATATCATAAGATGCATAGTCCCAAGCAGCTTTTGTTCCTTCTTCCGGATTACCGCTTGCCAGTCTGATCATAGATGTAAGCTTGGTCTGAATATCAGTGATAAAATCAGAGAAAGCATTACCCTCTTTCGGTACATCCTTTTCATCAACCATGTAAGCTGTTGTGCCGTTGTGCGGTGCAGCAAGAGCAACTACACTGTAAATATAATCTCCCTTTCCGCCCATGAAAAAGTCGGAAATATCAGATTCATCGGTAGCCATTCTCTCTTCTTCACTGCCGTTTTCCATAATATGTGCAAAAAGTCTGACGGTTGCACCGCCGAAGGAATGTCCGAGAAGATTGATTTTATCTTCTTCACTCCAGGAATCTATAAGTGCTCTGCCTGTGTAGTCAGTACCGAATCTCTCGTGTCCGCATTCTTCGCTGTGTGCCTTACCGTAGTCAACTACCGTACCTGTAAGCTGAGCATAGAGCTCACAAGCTCTGTCCCATGCACTCGATGTGGGAGAAACTGAAGCAGCATAGCAATCAAAGCCCTTATCGTTGAGATATTCCATAAGGTCGCCGCCGAACATACCCCAATAAGGCATAACCTTATAGATATCGTCGTAGCTTCCCCAACCTGAAAGGCCGTGAACAAAAACATATTTATAGTTTGTGTTCCATTCACTGCTGTCTGTCTTAAGACCGTCTCCGGAATAACCGAAGAGCATAGCTATACTTAAAAAGAAGCTCACTATTTTATAAAGAATCTGATGTAAAATTGCTGACATAAAATCACTCCGTTCAAAAAGATTTAACCTAATGTATTTATATTTTATCACAAACTGTTCAAAACAGCAATAGAATTTTATTTTTTTTAATCATCTTTCATCCTCGAGCACGGCATGCGCACACTTTATACCGTCAACAGCCGCAGAAACAATACCGCCTGCATAGCCTGCACCTTCACCGCTAGGATAAAGACCTCTTACATTTGTCTGGTATATATCATCACGGAGAATTCTCACAGGCGATGAGCTTCTCGTTTCGGGAGCGGTAAGAACTGCATCGGCGAGAGCGAAGCCTTTAAGCTTTTTATCCATCTGAACAATCGCATCAGCCATCGTATCCGTAACTTTTTTCGGAAGCACCTGCCTGATATCAGAAGGAGTTACACCTGTAGGGCAGGTCGGATCAACGAAAGAAAGCTTCGTTGATTTTTTACCTTGCAGGAAGTCACCGACAAGCTGACAGGGAGCCGAATAATCTCCGCCGCCAATGATAAAAGCCTTCTGCTCCATTTGCTTTTGTAAGTCAAAGCCTGACAGCACGTGCTCGCTTGGAAAATCCTCCGGGTAGATATTTACAAGCAAAGCTGAATTTGAGTTTCTGCCGTCTCTTGCCCATTCGCTCATACCGTTGACCACAACTCCGCCCTTTTCGCTTGTGGCCGCAACAACCGTACCGCCGGGGCACATACAGAAGGTGTATGCACCTCTTTCGTGAGCACCGTGGCAAGCCAATTTGTAATCCGCCGCACCGAGTGCCTTATGTCCTGCAAAGGCACCGTACTGAGCTTTATCGATCAGCTCTCTCGGGTGTTCGATTCTTGCGCCTACCGAAAAAGGCTTTTGTATCATTTGTATTCCCTTTGCATAGAGCATTCTGACAGTATCTCTTGCGGAATGACCTATGGCAATTATTGCCGTATCAGTTTCCAGATCATAGCTTTTGCCGCCTTTTTCATAGGTTATGCCCTGAACGGAACCGTTATATACAATTATATCCGTAAGCTTTGCTTCGAAAAACACCTCACCGCCGAGTTCTATTATTTCCTCACGCATATTTTTAACAACGCCTGCTAACTTATCGGTGCCGATATGAGGTTTACCCGAGTAAAGGATTTCCTCCGGTGCTCCGTGAGCGTGAAATTCAAGAAAGACCTGTCTGCAAAGAGGATTTTTTATGCCTGTGGTAAGCTTTCCGTCGGAAAAAGTACCTGCACCGCCTTCACCGAACTGTACATTCGAGGTTTCATCCAGAACTTTTGTTGTGAAAAATTTGTTGACATCACGGGTTCTTGATTCAACATCTCTGCCTCGCTCAATAACCAAGGGCTTCAGCCCTGCTCTGGCAAGAGTCAGTGCGGCAAAAATTCCCGCCGGACCAAAGCCTACGACCACAGGTCTATATTTAGACTGCCTTTTGTTTTGCGGCATTTCGTACTTATAAGCTTCAACGAGCTGCAGCTTGTTGGAATTAATTTTTTTCAGAAGCTTTGTCTCGTCACCCTCTATTTCAACATCGACGGTGTAGCAGAAGAATACGTTATCCTTTTTTCGGCTGTCTATACTCTGACGCATAATAGTCAGCGATTTAATTTGCTCGTCCTTCACCTTCAGTATTTTCTTACACGCCGCAAACAAATCCTCTTTATTTGAATCAAGGCTCTGTTTTATCTCATTTATTCTAATCATCTTTTTTCACCTTTCAGGTGTTATTTTATTATATTTTCAGCACAAAGCCTTCCGCTTGACCAGGCCCACATAAGATTGTAGCCTCCGCATAAGCCGTCAACGTCAAGAACTTCTCCGACTGCATAAAAGCCCTTGTGCAGCTTCGATTCCATCGTTTTTTCATCGAAATATTTTGTATCGGCACCGCCTGCCGTTACCTGTGCATCCTCAAAGGAGCGTACCGATTCAATTTCAAATGCGTAACTTTTAACAGCCTGTGCTATCACGGAAAGGTCTGACCGATTCAATTTAACAGCCTTCGCCTTAATATCATAACCAAGCCCTTTAATCACTGCCTCACCAAGCTTTTTAGGCATAAATCCTATAAGAAGATTACCGACCTCTATTTCTTGATTGCGTTCTATCAGAAGCTCCGCAGACTGACTTATAAATTTTCTGTCATGCCCGGGAACAAAATCCGCATATATAACAGCTTTTCCGTCTTTCTTGGATAACCGTGTTATATACGAAGAAAGCTGCATCACCGCAATGCCCGAAAGACCGTATTTTGCCAAAAGCAACTCACCGCTTTCCTCCGCGATGCTCTTGTTGCCGACCTCAAGAGTAAGCCTGACCTTGTGCCTTATGCCCTGAAGCTGCTTAACAAGGGTTGTATCTTTAACATTAAGCTTGGTCAGTGAAGGCGACACCTTTGTCACCCTGTGCCCCAGCTGAGCAAGAAGCTCATATCCGTTGAAGCGCTTAACTGCGGCTTTTCCGCCGCAAGCTAAAACAACCTTATCAAAACGCATGCTTCCGTTAAGCAAAAATCCGCCTTTTTCCTTTTTTACCGAAGTGATTTCACAGTCGGTAACTGTTGTTATTCTCCAATTTTCACACTCAAGGCGAAGTATATCAAGAACTGTGGTTGCCTGATTGCTCAAGGGGTACACCCTACCCTCACCGTCAGTTCTTGTAAAGAGTCCCAAAGCCGAAAAAAACTCCAGATGGCTTTCAGCATTATACCTTTTAACGGCATATTTATGGAAACCGTTTTCAGAAAAATAAAAGGGATTTTTATCAGTATTGAGCATATTGCATCTGCCGTTACCTGTGGCAAGAATTTTTTTGCCGACTCTTTCCTGAGCTTCAAAAACCGTTATTTCACAGCTTATTTCTTTTTTATGTGCGTTTTCCATAGCAGCAACAGCAGTAATCAGTCCGCTTGCACCGCCGCCGATTATAGCAATTTTCACCTTAATCACCTACCCTTTTTATACAAAGGGTATTTTACCATAAGAAAAAGGATATGACAATAGTTTAAAAATAAAAATCCCGCAACACTTCAACGAGCGCTACGGGATTTATACGTTATGTCAGGTGTTACGTGGCGGTAAAAGCCCTTAGGCAGTTCCGCTCATAATGAGAACGCTGTTCGGTTCAGGGCTTGCTTAGTTTTGCAAATCCCATCTCGGAGGTTCTTTTTCGCCGGAAAGAATCTTGAACAGATTATCAAAATAATCAACAATCTTTTTAAAGAAGGATGCAATAGCATTGTATATCATATTAAGAAAATCGTTGGGAGTCTGCTGAATATTATATGCGAACAATTCAGCAAGCTTTGAAACAAGGCCTGAAATATCTCCTTTAAGGAAAGCATCAAGCATAGCCTTGATATTGTCTTTTTCTTCAGCAGTTAAGTCAGCACTGTCTATTTTCGCTTTATATCCCTCGATAACACTCTCGTTATTTGCATATCTGGAGTTGATATTTGCATATAAGATAAGATAAAGGAAAAGCTCTGTTGTGCCTTCTGCCATTCTGAATCGGTCTGTGGGCATCTGAACAAACTGAAGCTTATCTGTAGCTTCGGGATCGTTGCCGTTGAAAACAAGATTGAAAAGCTCGTGTAAAGATTCAAGCTCCGTAAGTTCAACCTCACCGGCAGCCAGCTTTAAAGTGAATAGCGCTGCTGTCGCATCGTAAAGGTAAGTCTTGTAGCTTCTCGAGTATATCTGAAGAATGCTGAGCATTGCGTTTACGGGTCCCTCTGAGAGGAATTTATTAACAACCGCTGCAACAAGCTTTCTTCCTAATATGTAGCCGTCTCTGTATTCACTCTTGAGAACCTTGTCACGTAAAAGTCCCCATGTTTCCATTAAGGGTCTGAAGTCAAAGTCGCCCTGGTTACACCAGTTAGCCTCAAGCAGAGCGCCGAAGCCGGACTGTTTTACGATTTCACCGTA
Organism: Acutalibacteraceae bacterium; assembly: GCA_045537485.1. Lineage (GTDB taxonomy): Bacteria > Bacillota > Clostridia > Oscillospirales > Acutalibacteraceae > UBA6857. The sequence goes on from JAZSPQ010000058.1 coordinate 28,551, forward strand.
AAATACATCTTCGTTTACGGTTTCGGTACCCTCAAAAGAAACAGTAACCTCTTTGAAATCGGGATAGAATAAATTGCCGAGGAAATTTGCCATTACGGTTGCATAATGTGATGCATAGGGCACTCCCGCCTTATTCTTTTCCATTGAATAAAGATTAAAGCCGCCGAATTTGTTTTTGAGAATTCTCTGAAGATATGAATTGACATTACCCACTGCAAGAGCAAGGTCATTTTTGGAAACCGAAACGTTGTTCCAATAAAGGGGAGTTGTGCTGTTATAGAGATAGTCGATACTTATACCGAGCATTTCGCCCTCGATTTCACCGTTTTCAATCATTTCAGCAATGTCGTATTCAGCATCCTCGGGATAGGTGAATCCTGATGAACCCGCAATAATGGAATCCTGAAAATTTTCCATATTGGTGACATCATTGATAATTTCATCAATCTTTGAGCCTTCCTCAGCCGAAACAGTTAACACACCCGTGAAACAGGTGACTGTCATGATTACAGCGAGAACAAAACTGATGGTCTTTTTCATAGTTAACACTCCTCACGTGAATTTTTCACTTTACTTTGACATTTTATCATTATTTTTTGCTAAAGTCAATAAAAATTCTATTTACATTTCGCATTTGTTGTGCTATAATATAAAAAATCTTAAGAAAAGG
>JAZSPQ010000016.1:0-6034 GCA_045537485.1 Acutalibacteraceae bacterium
AAAAATCAAAAAAATTCATTTTTTCTGTTGACAACGGCGAATAATTGTTGTATAATCAACAAGCTGTTAAAAACAGATGCTGATATAGCTCAGTCGGTAGAGTGCATCCTTGGTAAGGATGAGGTCACCGGTTCAAATCCGGTTATCAGCTCCAACCCCTTGAAACTTAAGGTTTCAAGGGGTTTTTCTTTGTTTTTTATAACTTTATCTGAGTGCATCCTTTTTTACAAAATTCAATGAAAGGATGAACTCTCATAATGCGTTCAAAAATTGTATTTCGTGGACAATCAGAAAACATCAAATAATCTCTGATGTAAAGAAGTTTTACACCCTGCCCGGATGACCTACCCTGTCCTTTCGCCATAATATCACCTTCTTGTGTCTGTTGTAATAATAATAGTATGGAAACCAAAAGATGAAAGTATGAGGGCGGATTATGTTGATTTTCATATTGTTATGTGATACAATGTTGGAGAAATAGAAATTTTTTTGTTAGATAAAATAAGAAATTGGTAGGGGGCTTTATATATGAAGTGTCAGAATTGTGGAGCAGAAGCACAGGGTAAGCTCTGTGAATATTGTGGTAACGAAATGCCACAAGAAAAATCTACTGTAAATATAACAAATAACTACTTTAATGGTTCTACATCAAAGGAGCATACCGAAACAGACAATAATATTGGTAAATGTCCTAAGTGTGGCAATTCAAAAATCAATTTTAAGAGAGAGCGAGTAGCAACAGCAACACAATCTCGTTCTCATAAAAATTATATTGGTTCTGGAAGACAGGGTCAATCTGTAAGTCAATCAGCATATAGAACTGTTGGTGTTTGTCAAAACTGTGGATATACTTGGAATCCCAATGAAACCAATAAGGGTTCAGGTAAAAAGACTTGGTTGTGGGTTCTTGGATGGATTTGTATGTTTCCGATTCCTCTTACTATATTACTGTTAAGAAAAAAAGATATGAAACCTGCGGTTAAGTACGGCATTATCGCTATTGCATGGGTTATGTTCTTCGCTATAGGTATGTTTGGAAATAGTGAAACCGATACTCCCCAAACCGATGTTCCTGGCACCACAATCCAGTCGGAGCAGTCCCCAAATATTGGAACTGAAGACACCTCGCAAGATACAACAGAAAATGATAGTCCGTGGGTTCAACAGGAAAAGACTATTAGAAGATTCGTCGATGAATTCAACGCAATTTCTGCGACACCTATTACGGATATTGAGTTCAGAAAAAACCATACTATCGCATATTTTGTTGTAGATGATTTTTCTGATTTGAGCATCAAGGTTAATGACCACGATGAAACGGGATTTATGTTCACCTTTGAGTTTAAGGACGGAAAAGCTTCCCTTGAGAAATATGAAAATTTTATGCGGGATGCAATCAAGGTCTTTGATACAAACCTTGATGTCGGAGATAAGTTCCAGGAAGCAAACGCAAACTATGATACTACCATAAATTTGAGCGACAGTATTTCCGTTAAATATCACTACATTAAAGATGCTGTGGGCTATCAGTCAGCTGATACCTATATCATCACTTTGATTTCTACGGATTACAACAAATAAGAAAAATGGAACGGCTTACAACCGTTCCATTTACTTTTACCTTTCCAAAAGCCCCACATATTTATAAACCGTAGTTCTACTCAAACCGCAAACCCTTGCGAACTCTGAAAGTTTTAGACTCTATAAAAAGAGTTATCAAATATTCAAGGAACGTCCCGTACGTTCCTTTTTTCGTTCCTTCACCCTTGACATTTTATCTTTCTTCTTGTTATAATTATCCTGACAAAATTTGAACACAAACGGAAGTGATTAAATGAAAGCAATTATCGGCGGTAAAATTATTCTTAAAGACAGAATAGTCGAAAACTGTGCTTTGCTTTATTCAGATGTTATCGAGGGTGTTGTCCCCATGGCAAACGTGCCCGAAAACGCTGAAATTATCGATGCGAAGGGCGGCTATGTTGCTCCCGGTCTTATTGATATGCACATTCACGGCTATCTCGGTAAAGATGTCTGCGACGGTGAAGAAGAAAGCATCCGCACTATTTCAAAAGGCCTTCTCGCTAACGGTGTTACGGGCTATCTGCCCACAACAATGACCGAGGATATGAAGATTATCCGCAAGGCTCTTGAGGTTTGCCGTGAGCTTAAAGAAGAGAGCAAGGGTTGGCAGGGCAGTGCAATTTTAGGCTGTCACGCCGAGGGTCCCTTCATCAGTGAAAGCAAAAAGGGCGCTCAGGATGCTAAATACATACTTAAACCCGATGCGAAATTCGTTAAGGAGTACGCCGATATAATCAAGTCGATCACTCTTGCTCCCGAGTGTGATGAAAACAACTTTGCGGCTATCCGTGAAATCTGTCGTGACACTGACGTGGTTGTTTCAATGGGACATACGTCTGCTGACTATGAAACTGCCATGGCAAGCGTAAATGCAGGCGTAAAGCACGTTACCCATCTTTACAATGCAATGACACCCCACGCCCACAGAGCTCCCGGTGTTGTTACCGCCGCACTCAATGCAGATATAAGCTGCGAATTGATTGTTGATACCTTCCATGTTGATAAAGCCCTTTATAATATGCTTTGGCGTCTCAAGGGCAGAAAACTCTGCTTTATTACAGATTGCCTTCCTGCAGGCGGACTTCCCGAAGGTGAATATACTCTCGGCGGTCAGAAGATTATATATAAGGGTATTGTCTGTCGCCTTGAGGACGGTACGGTAGCAGGCAGTGTACTGAAGCTCAATAAGGGCGTGTGGAATGTATATACAAATTCCGGCATACCTTTGCACGAATGCGTAAACTGTGCATCTCTTAACCCTGCAACAACCTTAGGCCTTGAAAATAAAAAGGGCTCACTTGAGGTCGGTAAGGATGCAGATATTATTGTTACAGACAGTGAATTCAATGTAGAAAAAACAATTATCGGAGGAGAAACAAAATATGAAGCTTAAAGTAAATGCAAAACTTGACCCGAAATTTCAGCCTTTATCAATCGTTTGCCGTGATATGCGCGAGGCAACAAAAGAAAACGGTCAGGATATCGTAATTGCCGTTGAAAGAAACAAGGGCTACACTACTACATACAAGACCCGTATTTTTGCCGACGGTACAGGACACGATGAAGAAAACTTCCGCTTTGTTGAAAGAATCACCAAGTCACTTCTCTGGGTTGCAGGCGGTTATAAGGTATATATCGCAGGCAGCGAAGCTGTGGGTGCAAAAATCAAAGAAGCTTTTTCTTACGGCGGTCTGCGTGATTTTGACGTACGCTTTATGGAAAGAGTGTACGAAGAAAAGTTTGAGGTAATCGTATGCGCTCTTGAGGATGCTCCTGAGGATAAGTCAGCGGCCGCACCTATCGGCAGACACCTTGACGGTTGCCGTATCGGCTTTGATGCAGGCGGAAGTGACCGTAAGGTAAGTGCAGTTGTTGACGGTGAAAGCGTATATTCCGAGGAGGTTGTATGGTTCCCGAAGACAAATTCCGACCCCGACTACCACTATCAGGGAATCCTTGACGCAATGAAGACAGCAGCTTCAAAGATGCCCAGAGTTGATGCTATAGGCATTTCCTCTGCAGGTGTATATATCGACAACAGAATTATGGTTGCGTCTCTTTTCCTTAAGGTGCCCGAGGAAGAATTTGACAAGAAGGTAAAGAATATGTACCTTGACGTTGCAAAGGAAATCGGTGAGGATATTCCCGTTGAGGTTGCAAATGACGGTGACGTAACTGCTCTTGCAGGTGCGATGGACCTTAATGACGATTCCGTACTCGGTGTTGCTATGGGTACCAGTGAAGCCGGCGGATACGTTGACCCGCAGGGCAATATCACAGGCTGGCTCAATGAGCTTGCTTTCGTACCCGTGGACTTCTGTGAGGAAGCAATGGTTGACGAATGGTCAGGTGACTACGGCTGTGGCGTTAAGTATTTCTCTCAGGACGGTGTAATTAAGTGTGCTCCCTGGGCAGGTATTGAGCTTGACGAAAGCCTTTCACCCGCTGAAAAGCTTAAGGTTGTTCAGAAGCTTATGGCAGAGGGAGACGAAAGAGCCGCTGCTATTTACGATACAATCGGTGCATACTTCGGTTATGCAATCGCATATTACACCGAGTTCTATGATATCAAGCACGTGCTGATTATGGGCAGAGTAACCTCGGGTGAGGGTGGTGTTATCCTCCTTGAAAGAGCGCAGGAGGTGCTCGATAAGGAATTCCCCGAGCTTGCAAAGAAGATTAAGCTTCACATTCCTGACGAAAACTCACGTCGCGTAGGCCAGTCTGTTGCAGCAGCAAGCCTTCCGAAGGTGAAATAAAAATTCAAGGGCGCCTTCGGGCGTCCTTATTGCTTGTGTAAGGATAAGTCAAATCCTTGGCTCTCCTGAAAGGGGAGCTGGCAAAATCGAAGATTTTGACTGAGGGGTTGATGAACACTAAAATCCATATCGCATTTTGTGAGTATACTCAAAATATTTGTTCTATATTATTTTATTCCGTATCTATTGCAGTAATTAACAACAATATTCTTGAAATGGTCATGTTTGAAGTTGTTTTTAACATCACTTATATCAACATATAATCCTGCCATTAAATTTTGGATTATTGCTTCTGCTAAAAATGCTTCAAAGACATAATCATTAGTAAACGCTTCTTCAATATTAGTGTTTAAATTTTTGTTTATGCCATTGATAGCTGAACGGTATACAATATTTTCTGCACCTAAATATTCTCCTGTATTTTTTAGGCAGTTCAAACCTTTCTTTACATCTGTGACAGTAAATTTTCCTTTATATTCTATAACCTTTTCACTACCGAGTAAAATAAAATCAATTGTTGTTTCGAGGATTTTTGCTAAGTCGGGCAAAAGGGTAATGTCTGGCAATGTTTCACCGCGTTCCCATTTGCTTACTGCTTGAAAAGATACACCTATTCTTTCACCTAACTCTCTTTGTGTAAGACCTTTCGATTTTCGTAAAACAGCAATTTGTTCGCCAACTTTTTCTATATTCATTATTATTGCCTCCTCTTTTAAATTTAAGTACATTGTAACAGTTGCAACTGACAAGTACATTATATCAGTTGCGATTGTAAATGAAAATAACCGTGTAATTGAATGTTCTTTTAGAAATTTCAACTGAAAAAGATATTATTTTATTTTTATTTATATAAAGGTCTTTTTCAACCCCACCCCCTTGACAAACCAAAATATCGGTATATAATATAAATTAGCACTCGACACTAGAGAGTGCTAAAATCAAAGAACAGGAGCAAATACAATGGCAAAGAAACAGTTTAAAGCAGAATCAAAAAAGTTAATGGATATGATGATAAACTCCATCTATACCCATAAGGATATTTTTCTTCGTGAGCTTATTTCAAACGCAAGTGACGCCCTTGATAAGCGTTACTACAATGCAATGAATCAAGGTGAAACAGGCCTTGACAGAGAGGATTACAAAATTAAAATCGAAATAAATAAAGAAAACAGACTTCTCACAATCAGTGATAACGGCTGCGGTATGAGTGAAAAGGAGCTTGAAAGTAACCTCGGTACTATCGCAAAGAGCGGCTCCCTTGATTTCAAGAGCGGTGTTGAAAAGGGCAGTGAGGTTGAAATCATCGGTCAGTTCGGTGTGGGCTTCTATTCCGCGTTTATGGTCAGCGACAAGGTTACTGTGCTTTCAAAGGCACAGGGCTCTGACGAGGCATTCAAATGGGAATCAGAGGGTGTTGACGGCTACACTGTTTCACCTGCAGAAAAAGAAGAGGCAGGTACGGTTATAACGCTCCACATCAAGGAAAGCACCGAAGACGAGGACTACGATAAGTACCTCGGTCAGTACACAATTCAGAATATCGTTTCAAAATATTCCGATTACATACGCTATCCTATTATGCTCGATATGGAAAGAACAGAGCTCAAAGAGGGTAGTGAAGACGAATACGAAACCGTAACCGAAGCAACACAGCTCAATTCAATGGTACCTCTCTGGAGAAAGAGCAAGAG
>JAZSPQ010000052.1:0-63168 GCA_045537485.1 Acutalibacteraceae bacterium
CAACGGTACTATCAGAGCAATCCTTGACGGTACTGTTTTCAGAACTCCTATTCTTGTAAGCGGTATTTCTCCCACAGTACGCACCTGGAAGGAGCCTATCACAATTGCCCGTCACGCTTACGGCGACGTTTACAAGTCAACCGAATTCCGTACCGTAAAGCCCGGTAAGGCTGAGCTTGTTTTCACCGACTGCGACGGCAAGGAGGAAAGAGCAACAATTTACGATTTCGAATGTGGCGGTGTGCTTCAGGGTATGTATAACAAGGATAGCTCAATCCGCTCCTTTGCCCATTCCTGCTTCAAATACGCAATTGACACCAAGCAGGATTTATGGTTCTCGACAAAGGACACCATTTCAAAGAAGTACGACCAGACCTTCAAGCTTATTTTTGAAGAAATTTACAACGAAAACTACAAGGAAGAGTTTGAAAAGCTCGGCATTGAATATTTCTATACCCTTATTGACGATGCTGTTGCAAGAGTTATCCGCTCAAAGGGCGGCTACATCTGGGCTTGTAAGAACTATGACGGCGACGTTATGAGTGATATGGTATCAACCGCCTTCGGCTCACTTGCTATGATGACAAGCGTACTCGTTTCTCCCGACGGAAACTACGAATACGAGGCTGCTCACGGTACCGTTACCCGTCACTATTACCGCTACCTTGAGGGTGAAAAGACCTCAACCAACCCCATTGCAACTATTTTCGCATGGACAGGCGCTCTTCGCAAACGCGGTGAAATTGACGGCAACGAGCCTCTTATCGCTTTCGCAAACAAGCTCGAAAAGGCTTCACTTGACGTTATCGAAAGCGGCAGAATGACCAAGGACCTTGTAGGTCTCTGGGAAAAGGGCAACGCAACCGCACTTACCACTGAAGAGTTTATTATGGCTATCAAGGCTGAGCTTGAGAAGTGAGTTGATGCGCCTTCGGCACATAGCCTTTACATTTCTACAAAAAAGGAGCTGTAAAAACAAGTTTTTACAGCTCCTTTATTTTTTTATTCAATCCTCAATAAACAAAATAATATCCTCCACCTTACAATGAAGAATTGTACAAAGGTCGTTAAGCGTAACCGTACTTATGGGTTTATTGTGTTTTAATCTGTCAATAAGACTGCGGCTTAATCCGTATTGAGTAATCAGTTTATACGTCGATATATTTTTCTCTTTTATAGTTTTATAAAAGGGTTCATAAGAAATCATAGAATCACCAGAAACATTATAAAATATGGTCTTTTACTTGACAATGCTCTATAAGCCGAGTATAATTTCTATACTCTTTAAAAAGAGCATATAAAGGAAAGGATGTTTTTTATGGCAAAAATTGTTGTTTTCGGCGATATCAATTATTCAGCGGTTTACGTGAAGATCGACGGAGGAAAAGAGATTACAATTTCAGGCAAATATCCGAGAAGCATAACAGTTGCACCCGGCAACCACAGAATTGAAGTAACAACCTTATCAAAAGCAGAAAGAGCCTCTCTGAAGCTCAATGACGGCAGTGCTTTCAGCACCGCGGCTGCTGCCTCAATTGTTAATTCAGGCAGCTCAATTTCAGGCACACTCAGCTTTGACAGCGATGATGTGTTACTTATTCAGACAGAGCTTAAGGGCACAAAAACAAAGCTTTATAACAAGCTTGTTTCAAGTAAAGAGGCAAACGATTACGTAGATATGTCTAAGGTTGTTGATTTTGCAGAGAGGGCTCCGGGAGAAAAGAATAAATGGGTCGTTTTTCTTCTTTGCTTTTTCCTCGGCTGCTTCGGAGTTCATCGCTTTTACGAAAAGAAAATAGTCAGCGGCATTTTTTATCTGCTGACCTTAGGTGTTTTCGGCTTTGGCGTATTAGTTGATCTTGTAAGCATATTAAAACGAAAAGCATAAAGAAAAAAGGGGCTGTAAAAAAAGTGCAGACCGCATAAAACAAGATAAATAAAGGGTTTCTTCGGTTATGAGCTGACCGAAGGAACCCTTTAAAATAAAAAAATGATGAAGAACAGACAAAAACACTGTTTTTGTGTTTTATGCTATAAACAAACCTCGCCCTCGGAGTACCTTTGTACGCCGTCGGGTAACCCAAAATAAAGCTTTTCGCTTTATTTTGGCTCGGTTTGTTCATTCTGCGCATTTTTTCCTAGTCCCCAAGAAAGGAGATGTAAAAAAACTAGTTTTTTTACATCTCCTTTCTTAATTTTTATAAAATGTATTGCTATTGTAAGCACAATAGGGTATAATAACAATATGATACTATAAGGAGTGAAGAATTATGGCAAAAACAGCCAATTTATATGCACGAATAGAACCTCAGGTTAAAGAAGAAGCAGAATATATTTTATCTGCATTGGGCATTTCTGTTTCAAATGCGATAAATATGTTTTATAAACAGATTATATTGCAGAAAGGGATACCTTTTGATGTAAAGCTTCCCGAGAATAAACCTGTTTTGGTAAAAAATCTTACAAGTGAAGAATTTGACAGGGAAATAGAAAAAGGTTGCAAGGACATAGAAAGCGGAAGAATTACACCTTCGAATGAGGTGTTTGACAGAATTCGTAAGGAGTTATAAAATGTTGTTTAATGTTTTCGTTACTGAGCAGGCTGAAAGTGACCTTAGGAAAATTTACAACTATATAAGAGTTGACCTGAGTTCACCCTTGGCTGCAGATAATCTTTTGAAGCTGCTTGAAGATGGAATATCCAAACTCAGTGAAATGCCAAACAGATGCAGAATATACGAATATGAGCCTTGGCACAGCAAATGCATGAGGGTTTTAACAGTAAAGAACTATCTGGTGTTTTATTTTGTCAATGAGGAGCAAAAGTCAGTAAATGTTGTAAGAGTGTTTTACGGTGGACAAAATCTGAACGATGATTTAAAGGGATAAACAAAGGAGAGCATTATGCTCTCCTTTGTTTATTTCGTTACCGTAAACGTCTGACTCGCCTCAGCTTTGGTCCAGCCCTTTGAAAATTCGTAAATACGGTAGCCTATTGTAAGTCGGTATTCGCCTTCTGTTAACTTTACATGGTGAAGGGCTCCGTCACAGTTTTCCCAATCGTAGCTTGTAAGGGGTAACGAGTCTTTTACCTTCTGATTCTGATATGTGCGGTAAGCAACCTCGGGAATAGCATATTCAAGGTCTATTTCTTCCCACTGTCCGTTAATGTTTTTATGAAGTCTCATTGAATCAAGCTCTGACATAATTTTACCCGTTTTGTTCTGATAGGTGAAACCGACGGAGGTTGACTCAGTTGTGACGTCGTTTACGGTTATTTCAACGTTTTCTGGCTGTGCGACGGTAAAAAAAGAAACTAATATATAAAAGAAAACAATTATTTTACTGATAGCGTTTAACATGATAAAATCTCCTTTTTAATCAAAATGATATGTTCCGCACCCGCAGTATTCTTCTATGTCAAGAAAATTCCATATGATTCTGAATATAGGGAGCAAAATCTTCTGAACAAGTATATTTTCGCTGTGGCAGAAATGGTTGCAGTTAAGGTGAGGCATTTCTCTTTTGCAGTCGTCGCATATTCCGTTTTTGTCAGAGTCTCTGTGACGTTCGCGGTAGCCGTCTCCCGTAAGAATTATTTCACCGTGTCCGCAGTATTCACATATACCCGGGGTCGTGCAGTCCATAGGTCCTGCTGTGTCGTTGACAGCAATCAAATATGAATGTTTACCCTCAATACAGTTTTCGATAGCTTCTCTGAGAGCGACTATATCTTCGGTAAGCTGTTGCTTTTCTTCATCGGAAATATCGGGTGTGTTGAGCTTTTCTGTCATTCTTTCAAACCGCATAGAATGATAAAAGTCAAGCATATCCCTGTGCTCGTTTAAAAAGTCTAAGCTTTCCTGAAGCGCGGTACTGTCACCTGCAAAAGCAGGCAGTGTCAGGGAAAAAGAAAGAATAAGAGCTAAAAGCAGTGACAGAAGCTTTCGTTTTTTCATAAGAATCCTCCTTTAAATAAGTTAATCGGGCCTGATTTCATTTTTAGAATAACACATCATATGTTATTTGTCAACATATATTTTGTCACACAAAATATAAAATTTTGCAAAATACCTTTGACTTGATGTTTTTTATGTGCTACAATTATAAAAAAATAAAGAAAGGAAGATGAATTTGCTTAACACAGAAAATTTCAAGCGCGGTACGGTTGAGCTGGTTGTTCTGAGTGTATTGGGCGAAAAAGACATGTACGGCTATGAGATAGTTAAGGCAGTGCAGGAAAAAAGCGGCGGCAGATTTGAGCTTCCTTTAGGTACACTTTATCCGGTGCTTTACAGATTTGTTGAAAACGGTTATCTTTCCGACCGTGATGAGATTGTAAATAAAAGGCTCAGAAAATATTATCACCTTGAAAAAAAGGGTGAGGAGTTTTATAAAGAGCTTCTAAGGGAATACAGAAGCATTTCCCGCGGGGTAGATATGATTGTGGGAGGCGGTGGCGTTAATGAGTAAGGTAACGGACAAAGAGTTGAAGAAATATTTTTGCGATGTATCAAAGGCTCTTATATGTGACAGAAAGCAGAAGAAGCTTTTTATAAGTCAGCTTGAAGCAGATGTGGAAGCATACTTAGCGGAAAACGAGGATGCCGAAATCAGGCAGATAGAAAACAGCTTTGGCTCACCTGAAGTTATTGCCGCAAGCTTTATGGAAAATGTGGGCACTGAAAAACTGAAAAAAAGCCTCGACGTAAAAAAGGCGATTATTATTGCGATTGTTGCAGCTCTTATCATTTACGCCCTTTTTGTTGTTATAAGCCTCATTGACGTGCACGGTGAAGCCCACGGATATTTTGAAGAGGGCATTATGATGATTAAAAATCAGTTTACGGGCGGTGAGATTTTATGAAAAAGATAATTTCATTTGTTTTGAGTCTGATTCTTTTATCTTCGGTGTTTATGGTGCCTTCTGTGAGTGCGGCGGTGGAAAGTAACGAATATTTCGATGACGGTTCCTTTATTTCCGTAGGCTACGGTTCCCCCGAACATTGGGAATCAACAGATGGCGAGGAGGAAGCAGATTCTCACGATATAGTCTCTCTTATTAAACGCATCATAGAATTTATCAAAACATTTTTCAAAAGGTTTTTCGGCAACGATGAAAACAAGGTACAGACAGTCACACGGACAAAGTACGCCGCTTATTACGACAGTAAGGGCAATTTGCTGTGGACAGTTTATCTCACGGCAGATTTCACCTTTGACGGTAAAAAGGCTGAATGTACCGATGTGCGTACCTCATACAATATCAAAGACGGTGACTGGAAGCTTTTATCGGCAGACTGCGAAAGGGCGGGAAACACCGCAAGCGGAACCTTTGCAATTAAGCAATACAAGCTGGGTGTTCCTCTTAAAGAAATTGAAAAAACACTTACCCTGACCTGTGACGAAAAAGGGAATATAAAATGACTAAAGGAGAGCGTGCAGCTCTCCTTCAATTATTCATATCCCCATTTTTTTAATATCGTCACTTATGTCCGAAAGCTCCTGCCGGATTCTGCTAATTTTTTTGATGATATCCTCGGTGTTTATGGTGTTGCTCGGTGTTCTTCCTAAAAGATAATCTGCCGATACGCCAAAAAAGTCAGCGAGCTTTATAATTGCGAAGGCGTCGGGATTTGTTTTTCCCGTTTCATAGTTTGAAAGGGTACGCTGGTCGATACCTATTGCCTCGGAAACATCAATCTGTCGGAGATCTCTGTCTTCACGAAGGTCACGGATTCTGTTCATCTCAATCACCCCATAGAAAATTATGGGTATATTATACTAAGATATTTCGTTTTATCGGTTGACATACTAAAATATTTCGTGTAAAATCAATCTGTACAAAAATATTGGTACAAATAAAATTCAGGAGATGTAAAAAATGAACAAGAAATCCTTAATTGCTTTGATTGCTCTTATCGTTGCCTGCGTGATGGTATTCGCAGCTTGCGGCGGTGGTGCAGACAAGGACGAAGACAAGAAAGACGACGAAACAACCGTATCAACAGAGGATACAACTGCGGCTCCCGAGGTTGACGTTCCTACAGAAAAAACTGATGCAGAAAAGGTTGCAGATTATGTTGCTGCTAACGGAAACGAAATCATCAGCGCATTTGAATCAGGCTTCACATCATCAGGTATGACCTGCACCTCAACTGTAGAAGCAGTTGACACAGGCATCGTTTTAACAATCTGCCTCAACGATCTTGTTGATTTAACCGACGATCAGAAGTCAGCTATGCAGAGCACATTTGATCAGTTGGCTTCCTCATTGGGATCAGGATTCGGCGATGTACAGAATGAAATCCCCGAGCTTACCTACATCAAGTTTGACTTCTGCGAAAAGGACGGCGATTTAGTTGCTACCGTTACCATTGACGGCTCAACGGCTGATGCTCCCATTGTTGACGCTCCCGTTGTTGATGAACCTGCAGGCTCGGCAGGTGAGGTTACATATGCAGGGTTCACCTCTTATAACACATTAGAGGGCTTTACTTTCAACTATGATGCAAACGGATATGTTACTTCTGTTGTATTTGAGGATGTTACAAATCCGGATGAAACTGCAAGTCAGTCAACAATAGATATACTTGATAAGCTTTATGATGCCTTTGAAGGCTACAAGAATCAGGGCTACAATCTCACAGTTGATTTTGCTACCATTGACGGTGTATGTAATTTTGAGGCAGTAATCACTCTTTCAAGCGAAAAGGAAGTTGCTCTTGTTGGTGAACTCTTAATGGATTCCACTATTTCAGGTGCAACACTTACTCTCGAAAAAGCTGAAGCAGCAGCTAAGGCTCAGGGCTACACAGTTTTTGAAGGCTAAACAAAAAGAAAAGCTACTGCCCGACAGAACCTTTTTATGCTATTATTACTGAATTAAATTGAAACAGACAGACTCAACGATGGGCCTGTCTGTTTGTTTTGGGTAGGGTACGCCACATGGGGCGTACCCTACGATTATTTATTCTGTGCCTTATAATAATTCATAAGACAGCCTTCGAGGATAATTGTCTTTTCCTCCTCGGTGAGTCCCTTGACGTAAAGGGTGATGTCCTCAACACCGTCCTTGGAGATAACCTTTGCGGGAATCTCCTCCTTACCCGTTTTGATTGCATGCTTTATGCCGGGTACGAAAACGTAATCGCCGTGGGAGTAGTTGAATTCTCTTTCCTTATCAATTGTGAAGGGGAGAATACCCCAGTTGATGCAGTTACTTCTGTAACGCTTGGTTGCAAATTCGTAGCAGATGTTTGCAAAGCCGCCGAGCACCTTCTGGCAGGAGGCTGCCTGCTCTCTTGCTGAGCCGTCGCCGGGCTTAGAAGCGAATACACATGAGCCGAACTGAGTGTGCTCTGCAATTTTTTCGGGTATTGTTGTAACCTTGGAGAGTGCCTCAAGTACCTCTGCACTGCCGTTATTCTCACGGCGCTTTGCCTCTTCAGCGGCTACTGCCTTGGCTCTTGCCACATACTCAGGCTCACGGCGCGAAAGGGCAAATTCAGCAAGCTTGAGGGGATTTGAACGGTAGGAAGATGTTTCACCCGAGGGGATAAGCTCGTCGGTTGTGGTAACATCGTCGTGGATTACACAAGCTAATTTAAGAAGAAGGTTGTCGGAAAGCTCATACATAGCGGGCCAGTCTGTGATGTTGGGACCGAGCTTGAGCTCGTACTCTGCGTCAGCCTTGCCGAAGCCCTGATATACTCTCTTTTCGTATACGCCCTTGTCGAAGGTGTAGTCCTTGTTGTATTCGGGAATCTCAACGTCGGTTGCGGCGGTGAGTACGCCTTTATTAAGAGCAGTAGCGGCTATTGAACGTGCATCAACAAGAGCAACTGAAGCAAGCTGACCGTCACCGGGCTTACTGCCTTCTCTGTTGGGGAAGTTACGGGTTGTGTGTCTGATTGAAAGACCGTTGTTTGCGGGCACGTCACCTGCACCGAAGCAAGGACCGCAGAAGCAGGGCTTGAAGAGTGCGCCGGCCTCGAGAAGCTTTGCCTGAACACCGTTTCTGATAAGTGCAAGGTTTACGGGCACGCTTGAGGGGTATACTGAAAGGCTGAAGTAGCCGTCGCCTGTGCTCTTGCCGTCAAGTATTGCAGCAGCCTCGCAGATGTTTTCAAACATACCGCCTGCACAGCCTGCGATAATACCCTGGTCGATATAAATCTTGCCGTCACGCACCTTGTCACGGAGCTTGAAATCAACCTTATTGCCGAACTGAGCCTTTGTAGCCTTCTCAACCTCGTAAAGAATGTCGGGATTCTGCTGAAGCTCGTGAATTGTGTATGCATTTGAGGGGTGGAAGGGCAGAGCAATCATGCTTTCGATTTTTGAAAGGTCGATTCTGATAGCCATATCGTAATATGCTACCTTCTCGGGGGCAAGTGCCTTGTAATCGTCAGGTCTTGCGTGGATTGTGTAGAAATCCTTAACCTTTTCGTCGGTTTCCCAGATTGATGAAAGACAAGCGGTTTCTGTTGTCATAACGTCGATGCCGATACGGAAATCCATTGAGAGATTTTCAACACCGGGACCTACAAATTCAAGCACCTTGTTTGTAACAAGGGCATCCTTGAATACTGCACCGCAAAGAGCGATTGCAACGTCGTGAGGACCTACGCCCGGCTTGGGTGCATTTTCAAGATAAACAAGCACAACCTCGGGAGGGTTAACGTCCCATGTATTTTTAAGAAGCTGCTTAGCGAGCTCGGGACCGCCTTCACCTACGCCCATAGTACCGAGTGCGCCGTAACGGGTATGGCTGTCGGAGCCTAAAAGCATATTGCCGCACTTTGACATCATTTCACGTGCGTACTGATGAATGACTGCCTGATTTGCAGGCACGTAGATACCGCCGTACTTCTTAGCGGCTGAAAGACCGAAAACGTGGTCATCCTCGTTGATTGTGCCGCCGACTGCACAAAGTGAGTTGTGGCAGTTTGTAAGAGCATAGGGGATAGGGAATTCCTTAAGACCGCTTGCTCTTGCAGTCTGGATAATACCTACATATGTGATATCGTGAGAGATGAGTGAATCGAACTTGATTCTCATTTTCTCATCCTCGGGCTTTGTGTTGTGTGCGTTGAGGATTGAATAAGCGATAGTGCCGTTTCTGTCCTCACGGGGAGAAAGACCCATTTTTTCAAGCTGAGCCTTCTGCTCCTCTTTTGTTCCCGTGATAAGTGTTCTGCCGTCCACAAGATGAACGGGACTTTTGATAATTTCGAGCATAATATACATCCTTTCGGTTGAATTGGGTTGAATATTGAAGAACCCTTCCACCGCTGACGCGGTCCCCCTTCCCTTTCAGGGCAGGCAAGAAAAAATATTTCTCGGCTCCCCTGAAAGGGGAGCTGTCAGCGAAAGCTGACTGAGGGGTTCTGTTTTGTACTGTAATATAGTGGCGTAATGAGTAAATCTAAAATGCCGAAAGGCATTCGTCTGACTACTGACTACTCAGAATTTACCTTCGGTAAATTCTGTTAATCTCTCTGAAATACGCTTCATCTATCCCTTCAAGGCCTTCCTTGCCTATCCTGAAATACCAGTTTTTTTCGCAAGTACCGGGGATGTTCATTCTCGCATCCTTGCCGTAGCCGCACATATCCTGAACGGCGACGATTGCCGTATTGGCACTGCTTCTCCACACAGCCTCAATAACTGCTCTGCATGAGCCGCTGTAGTGTCCGCCGTCGCCCCAGTTAGTACCGCCGAAGCAGCAGTAGCGCAAAGCAAAGTCTCTTTCTGACGGGGTGGCATCCCAGAGCCAGCCGAGGATAGTGTTGTTATCGTGAGTGCCTACATAGGCAACAGAGTTTTTCGGGTAGTTGTGAGGAAGGTGAGTACTGTCGCCGTTAGGGTCAAAGCCGAACTGTATAACTCTCATTCCGGGGAATTGAGTATCCTCAAGGAGCTTGATAACATCCTCACCGAAGGTGCCGAGGTCTTCGGCTACGATATCAGCATCACCGAGAGCCTCTGTGACCTTATTGAAAAGCTTCATACCGGGACCGTCAATCCATTGGCCCACCTTTGCGGTTTTGCTTTCGGCAGGTACTGCCCAATAGGATGCGAAGGCTCTGAAGTGGTCGATTCTGACGCTGTCGTAAAGCTTGAGTGAGGCCTCAATACGGCTTATCCACCAGCTGTAGCCGTCCTGCTCCATTTTATCCCAATCGTAAAGGGGATTGCCCCAGAGCTGACCGTCAGCGGAAAAATAGTCGGGAGGTACGCCTGCAACGTGGGTGGGTGCAAGACTCTTTTCATTTATCTGAAAAAGCTCTGTGTTACTCCACACGTCCACACTGTCACGGCTGACGTAAATTGGCATATCACCCATAAAGCGGATACCCATACTGTTTGCAGTTTCCTTAAGGCGTCTCCACTGTGTGAAGAAAACGTACTGAGTGAAAATATAAAAGTCTGTTTCATCACTGAAGCTTTCCTTATCCTTTATCGCCTCTTCGTAGCGAGCGTGCTTTTCATCCCACTCCCACCAAGGCTTTTCACCGTAAAAATCCTTGAGAGCAGTGTAATAGGCATAGTCCCTTACCCACTTGTTCTGCTCGGAGAAGATAGCCATATGACCGCGGATATCCTCGTTTATTCTTGTGTATGCTTTTCTTAGGGTAGCAAGTCTTTTTCTGAAGGCAAAGCTATGGTCTGTCTCGTAAACGCTGCCGCCGTACTCGTTTTCCTTAAGCTCGGCGTCCGTTATGAGCTTTGCTTTATATAGACCCTCGGGGTCAATAAGAGATATGTTTCCCGCAAAGGCACTGGCCGAGCAATATGGTGAGCCGCTTGCATCAACGGGATTAAGGGGAAGAACCTGCCACAGATGAAAGCCCATATTGCAAAGCTTTTTTGCAAAGGAAAGAGCCTCCTCACCCATAACGCCGATTCCGTATTTACCGGGCAGAGAGCTTATATGCATAAGCACGCCCGAGGTTCTGTAATTTAACATAGTTTCACTTCCAAATGTGCATTTCAATATATTATACATTGTAATATCTGTTGTTGCAAGTGGGAAAATAAAGAAAAGTTAAGATTTTGGTATTGCAATAGCTAAAGGTTGACAATATTTTTTTAAGTTGATATAATCTCTTTTTGTTGAAATGCTCTGTGAAAGGATGAAGAATATGGGAAATATGGCTAAAACCGAGCTTTTTGAAAAGACACCTGTACCTAAGGCAGTCTTTACTATGTCGATGCCGACGGTTATCAGCTCTCTGGTTATGGTTATATATAATCTTGCTGATACATTTTTTGTCGGGTTCCTAAACGACCCTGTGCAGAATGCGGCTGTAACTCTTGCCGCTCCCGTACTTCTCGCCTTTAATGCGATAAATAACCTTTTCGGTGTAGGCTCCTCGAGTATGATGAGCAGAGCTCTTGGTGAAAAGGATTATGCTACGGCAAAAAGAAGCTCAGCAACGGGCTTTTACTGTGCCCTTGTTTCCGCTTTGATATTTTCCGTGGGCTTCACACTGCTTCGCTCTCCGGCACTGAAGCTCTTGGGCGCCGATGAGATCACCCGAAAAGCAACGGGAGACTATCTTATGTGGACAGTGTCCTTCGGTGCGGTGCCGTCAATACTTAATGTAGTAATGGCTTATATGGTGCGCTCTGAGGGTGCTTCTCTTCACGCAAGTATAGGAACAATGAGCGGCTGTATTCTGAACATTATACTTGACCCGATTTTTATTATGCCTTGGGGTCTGGGACTGGGTGCCGCAGGCGCAGGTCTTGCAACCTTTATATCAAACTGCTTTGCGATGAGCTATTTTCTTGTTCTGACCTTAGCAAAGAGAAAAAGCACCTTTGTTTGTCTTAACCCCAAACGGTTTACCAAAAGGAAAAAGGTTATATTCGGCATATGTGCCGTGGGAATACCTGCCTCAATACAGAATCTTCTCAATGTAACGGGCATGACCATTCTTAATAATTTTGCATCAGGCTTCGGCTCCGATGCGGTTGCGGCCATGGGTATTGCCCATAAGGTAAATATGATACCTCTGCAGGTGGCTTTGGGTATATCTCAGGGTATAATGCCGCTGATAGGCTATAACTATTCAGCAAAGAAATACACAAGAATGAAGGCTTTTCTTACCTTTACTACAAGGATAGTGCTTGTTCTGATGGTGGGAGTATCGGTTGTCTTCTTCCTGTTTTCCGATAAGATATCCGCCTTGTTCATTGACACTCAAAGTGTTATCGACTATTCGGCAAAGTTCCTGCAGGGAATGTGTGTTTGTCTTCCTTTCCTCTGTATGGACTTTATTGCCGTGGGTGTTTTTCAGGCTTGCGGAATGGGTAAAAAGGCATTGGTTTTTGCAGTTCTCAGAAAGATTGTTTTAGAAATTCCGGCAATATACATCCTCAATCATTTCTTCCCTCTTTACGGACTTGCCTGGGCTCAGACGGCAGCGGAAATACTGCTCTCGGTTATCGCTCTGAGCGTACTTGTAAGAATGTTTAAAAAGCTTGAGGAAGAGAGAAACTCACCTATTGATATGCCGCCTTTACAGTAAGGCGGCATTTTGCACAAAAAAATCGGCTCTCAGCCGTGTGATTTAAACAATAATTTTTCCCGAAAAAGTGGATAATAATTTTGATAAGTGTTATAATATTCTCCGTTAAAAATGAGGAGGTCAAAAAATGCAGAAGGAAAACAAAATGGGCATTATGCCCATAAAAAAGCTTGTTATCACAATGTCTTTGCCTATGATGATATCGATGCTTGTTCAGGCGCTTTATAATGTTGTTGACAGCATTTTTGTCTCTCAGGTCTGCGAGGATGCTCTCACTGCCGTTTCCCTTGCCTTCCCGGCTCAGAACCTTATGATTGGTGTGGCAACGGGTACGGGAGTAGGTATCAATGCACTTCTTTCAAGAAATTTGGGCGCGAGAAATTTTGAAAAAGCCAACAAGGTTGCAGTCAACGGTATGCTGCTTGCTCTTTTCAGCTGGGTAATATTCTTCCTTTTCGGTCTTTTCGGCGCTAAGACATTTTTCAGCACACAGGTTGATTCTTCAAGCCCGATTTATTCCTACGGTGTGGACTATCTCAGTGTGGTATGCATGGCTTCGGTAGGACTTTTCGGTCAGGTAACTACCGAAAGACTTATGCAGGCAACGGGAAAAACCACTCTTGCAATGGCAACTCAGCTTGTAGGCGCAATAACAAATATAATTCTTGACCCGCTCTTTATTTTCGGCATAGGTCCTTTCCCGAGAATGGAAGCGAAGGGTGCGGCAGTTGCAACGGTTATAGGTCAGTGCGTTGCCTTTGTTGTGGGCTGTATTCTTCAGACTAAATTCAACAAAGAGGTAAAGCTCAGCTTCAGATCCTTCAGACCCGACTTCAGGCTGATTCTTGAGATTTACAAAATAGGCATCCCCTCGATTATTATGGTTGCAATAGGTTCCTTTATGACCTTCTGCTTCAACAAAATACTTCTCGCATTCACCTCAACTGCGGCGGCAGTTTTCGGTGTATATTTCAAGCTTCAATCCTTTGTCTTTATGCCTATCTTCGGCCTTAATAACGGAGTAATACCCATAATTGCCTTTAACTACGGCGCGAGAGAAAAACAGCGTATTATGCAGACAGTGCGCTTCAGCTGCACCATTGCTGTTACTATTATGGCGATAGGCACCCTTCTTATGTGGCTTATGCCAGAAACTATGCTTAAGCTCTTTGATGCAAGCGAGGATATGATGGGCATCGGTGTGCCTGCACTGAAAATCATAAGCACTCACTTTTTGCTTGCAGGCGTGAGCATAAACCTCGGAGCGGTTTTCCAAGCTCTCGGAAGGAGCTATTTCTCGATGATAGTATCCTTTGCAAGACAGATTATTGTGCTTTTGCCTGTTGCGTATCTGCTTTCAAAAACAGGTGTTCTCAATAATGTTTGGTATGCTTTCCCCGTTGCTGAGTTTATGAGCCTTGTTGTTACACTTATCTGCTTCATTTATGTTTATAAAACAATAATTAAAAAGATTGTAAAAAAGCAGGAAGCATAATATAGAAATGCAACACATCTTTCGTTGTGTGAACAGAAATTAAACATTTTTTTAATAAACGTGGCATAATATTGCATTTTGTAAAAAACGGTGTATTATGTAGTTGCAGACCGTGAAAGTCTGTCTTAATATACCATCTTCTGATTCTCAATAAATAGTAAAGCACCGTGTCCCATTTCAGGGTTCGGTGCTTTGCTTATTTGTTTTCTTTTTTGTTTTTCGGATTGGATTCAAGCTTTTTTATCTTTATGAAATGTCTTATCAGATAAACAATGCAGCCTATGGGTATTGCTATTATAATCACCTCGACGATACGGTGCATGGGAAAAATCTCATATATTCCGTCTCCGAGGATTGTAAAAAGTACAACACGGGGCATAATACCCACAACAGAGGCTATAAAATATCTTGGGAAGCGGCATTTTGATGCGCCCCAGAAAAGAGAAACAAAGTCGATGGGGAAAACGGGCAGAGCTCTAATCACAAGGAGGGTCGGGAAGTTTTCGTTAAGCTTCATATCGAGAACCTTTTTGCCCGGCTTAGTTTTTGAAAGAAGCTTGTTAACGTAGGGGCCGCCAAGGAAAAGACCTAAAAGATAGGTAACGGTAACCTCAAGGATAATACCCACTAGACTTATAAGACAGGCAGTAGGTGTAGGAAACGCCATACCGATTGAAACATATATAAGCATTGCGGGAATAATAAAGAGTACCGACTTGACAAGGTAAACACCCCAGATTGTAACAAGGGCAATAATCATATTTGTGCTTGCTTCCACAAGGGCGCGCACATCAATATTTTTAAGCTTTTCATAATTCAGTACCGCAACAACAAAAATAGTCATCGCGACGGCGACTCTGAAAAGCGCCATAAGGGTTGCTTTGGTTTTATATTTCATAAAATTCTCCTAAAGATTAAATCGATTTATTATATACTCTTTTAAACAATAATACAAGAAAAAAACGGAATAAATGCCATTTATTTATAATTTATTTAAATATAAATCTATGGACTTTTTAATTTCAGTGTGGTATATTATAATGACACATAATTTACAGACCGTATAAACAGAGAGGTGTAAATATGACAATTAAAGAAAAGGCGGAAAGGGCTGCAGTCGGTGCAACTCTTGATACGCTTCTTAAATATGTTGATAAAAACCCGAAAGAGAATCTTTTAAAGCTTATCAGCCTTGGCGAAAAGCTTTTGGGCGGCACTTTTCCGCAGAGCAGTATTGAAGCGGCAAGAAAGGCTGTTTCCGACGGTGACGGCAATGTATATTACCGTCTTGCGATGAATATGCTTAAGGATATCGACAGAGGTCTTCTCAAAAAGCTTCTTCTTTCCATGGGTCTCGGCGCAGGTGTCAAGGGCACCAAGGCTGTAAGAGAGAACAGAGATATCTATAAATGTAACATCCCCTTCCTCATGCTTATGGACCCAACAAGTGCCTGCAATATGAAGTGTAAGGGCTGCTGGTCGGCAGAGTACGGGCACAAAAACAGACTTACCTATGAAGAAATGCACAGCATTGTTAAGCAGGGCAGAGAGCTGGGCACCCATGTGTATATGTATACCGGCGGTGAGCCTCTTATCAGAAAAGACGATATCATAAAAATCTGCGAGGAATATCCGGACTGTGCTTTCCTTGCCTTTACAAATGCAACTCTTGTTGACGAAAAGTTCTGTGACGAGATGAAGAGAGTGGGCAACATAACTCTTGCAATTTCCGTTGAGGGCGATCAGCAGTCAAGCGATGCAAGAAGGGGAGAGGGTCATTATGAAAAAGCCGTTAAGGCTATGGAGCTTCTCAGAAGCAAGGGCTGTCTTTTCGGTATTTCTGTTTGCTACACAAGAGAGAATGTTGAAAAGGTAACAAGTGACGAATTTCTCGACACAATGGTTGATTACGGTGTTAAGTTTGGCCTTTATTTCAACTTTATGCCCATCGGTCACGATGCACCCGTTGATCTCATTCCCACTCCCGAGCAGAGAGAGTATATGTACTATTGGCTTCGCAGGGTGAGAAATCAGAAGACAGGTAAGCCGATGTTCTTTATGGACTTCCAGAGCGACGGTGAATATCCCGGCGGCTGTATTGCAGGCGGCAGAAACTATTTTCACATCAATTCCGCAGGTGATATGGAGCCTTGCGTATTCATCCATTACTCCGACGCCAATATCAGAACCCATACAATTCTTGAGGGCCTCCGCAATCCGCTGTTTATGGCGTTCAGACACGACCAGCCCTTTAATGAGAATCACTTAAGACCTTGTCCTATGCTTGAAAATCCCGACTGTCTGAGAAAGATTATCAAAGAAACGGGTGCAAAATCAACCAACCTTGTCCGTGAGGAAAGCGTTGAGGAGCTTTGCAGTAAGTGTGACAAGTTTGCTAAAGAATGGGCACCCAGAGCCGAAGAAATCTGGAAAAACAATCCTCACCCCAACTGGAAGGCTCACTATTACAGAGATACTCCCGAGGGTAAGGCGGAGTTCGGAACGAAGTGATTTCAATGCGCAATTCGCAATGCGCAATTCGCAATCGCGGGAGAAACTTTGTTGGTAAAGGATAAGTCCTACCCGCCAAAGAAACTTGTTTTGCAGCAATCAATCGAACCGAAAATGTATGGAAGTTACTGATTTCTTATCGATATAAAGAGCTTCTGTGTTCTAAAAAACTTAAAACAAGAAAAGTCGTCTGACCAAAATCAGACGACTTACTTTTTTATGAATTATATAACATACTTACTCGGCGGAGGTAACCTTTCAACTATTGAGTTGTTCTCCCGCAATTGCGAATTGCGAATTGCGAATTGCGCATTGTCAAATTCGCCTGCGGCGGATTTGGTTAAGCTTCCGTTTCGGCGATTTCACGCTTTTCACGGATGAAAGCATAGATAGGCTCGAGTCTTTCCTTTGTAAGAGGATAGCCGAATCTCATAAGAAGCCATACGCCTGTGTAAACAACAGCGGGGATGATTGTGCAGATAAGCATAATCTTTTTACTTGTACCGTTTGCTTCAATAAAGCCGATCTGAGCACTTTCGCTGTCATACTGAGCCCACTGGAGAAGGTAAAGACCGAGAGTATCTGCGATGGTCTGACCGAATTTACGTGAGAAGGTATATACGGCATAGACTGCGCTTTCGTTTCTGATGCCTGTTGCATATTCCTGATAGTCGATAACGTCCATAACAACTGCCCAGCAGGTAAGGCTGACAAAGGTGTAGCCCATACCGATAATGAAAAGAGCCAGCATGAAAATAGGCCAGGGAAGTCTGCCTCGCCCCGGATCGAGCATATTAAGAATGGACTGATTATTTGCGATTATTGCGATGGCAACAGATGCGATTGCGGAAACGATTGTTGCCTTGCCGCAAAGCTCTTTTTTACCGTACTTTGCAGAGAGCTTGCCGATAAAGGGCAGAAGGATAACCGTGGGAAGATAGGTGCATACGGTGCCGAGCATACTCAGATCTGTGTTTTCAAAGTAGTTCTTATAGAGGTATGCGTTGAAGGAACCGAACTGAAGCTGACCGCTGATAAGCACACCTGCAAGAGCAACAGTTACGAAGGGGCGTGATTTGAGAAGTCCGAGATAGGTTGCCTTGAAGTCCATTTTCGGGTCCGGCTCGGAGGGTACTCTTTCCTTTGTTGATCTGTAGCCCCAAAGGTAGAAGATGAGGGAAAGCACGCCCATTGCAATGCCGAAAATAAACATTTTGTTGCCGTCTGCTACCTGAACGGTTTTATCGCCGACAGTCTTATCATTATAGATAAACATGGGAGCGATGAAAAGAACAACGGCGCCGCCGATACCTGAACCGATTGAACGGAAGGTTGAAAGAAGGGTTCTGCCGGCGGGATCATCGGTGATAACCGATGCAAGTGAACCGAAGGGAATATTCATACCTGTATACATCATACCGTAGAATATGTAGGTTGCATAGGCGATAACAAGAAGTAATCCTTCGCCGAAGCCGAATTTATGGTAGGGAGCGAAGCATAAAAGAGTTGAAAGAGCAAGAGGGAAGGAGACCCACTTGAGATAAGGACGGAATTTACCGTTCTTTGAAGGAGCTCTCTTTGCAACCATTGCGCCCCATATAGGGTCATTGACGCAGTCCCACAGACGGGTTACCATAAACATAGTACCTGTTTTGCCGGGGGAAATGCCGATAACGTCGGTGAGGAAAACCTTCAGGAAGCTTGAAATATATGTAAGGTTAAACATATTACCTGCCTCGGCAATAGTGTAACCTGCAGCTTCCTTTATGCCTATTTTGTTTGGATGCTCGTTTACGGGCTTTTCTTTAATTTTCTTTTCTTTAGCCATTATATACTCTCCTTTACAGAACTGTATCTATTATGAAAACAGACCTTCTTTTATTGTGATTTCGCCAACCTCGAAGCCCTTTGCAACTATAGCTTCAATAATAAGCTTATCGTCAACATCGGTTTTCATTGTGGCGGTAACGCTGTTTTTTGAAAGGTCAACCCTTGCCTTTCCGATACCCTCAACAGCTGAAACCGCATCCTCAACCGCTTTTGCGCAGTGAGCACAGTGCATACCGGTCACATTGATGATTTTTTTCATAAATAAAGCCTCGCTTTCGGTATATAGTGATTTTACTATCATACATTATATATAACCGAAAACAAAAAAGCAATAATAAAAGATAAAGAAAAAATATAAATTCCGACACGCTTTGTCTATTTTGTATATTTTGCGACATTCAATTTGTTGAAAAGAGCAAAGCTCTTTCAGACAGGAAAAAAATATCAAAAATGTTTTGACGAAAATACAAAAAACCGCTTGACTTTTTGAGAAATTTATTGTAATTTAATTAAGTAAATGACTAACATTAGCCATTGAACTTTCAGCGTTGAAAAACGCAAATACTTTGAAAGGGGTTTTCAAAACCATGAAACAAGAAATTAAAGTTGTTGCTCTCGCACTCGCAATGGCATTAGTATTCTTATGCGGCGTAGTAGTAGGCACAACAAATGGCGGAATCAAAATTGAAATGACAGGCACAGGTGCAGTAGCAACAGGCGGCAACGCAGGCAGCAGCACAGGAACACAGGCTCCTCCTCAGCAGTCACTTGGTGAGCAGGGCGGCGCTTCAGCAGAGCCTCAGGACAAGGTTACAACATCATCAGGCCTTGAAAGACCCGCAGACACAGACTATGCAGGTATGTGTGAAGCTTACAACAAGGCAGTTAACGATTACAGAGCATTCAAGGGCACAGCAACAGTTCATAAGGTTGAAGACACTAAGGTTGAAATTACAGAACTTCCCGCAGCTGCAAAGCCCCTTGAAGGCACAATCAACAGCGTTATCGGCAACATCGTTAAGCCCGTTGACGAAACATTCACCTTCACAAACGGTGTAGACGTAAATGACCCTGCAAGATTTATCGATCATAAGATGATTCCCGGCGGCAGAGATGCAGCTGTTACACCTAATGACCTTGCAGAAGCTAAGATCGTTGAAAATGCAGACGGCGGTTACACAATTACAGTTAAGTTCTTGTCTGAAACTGCAACATATGACGGAACAACCTCAACAGAGCCCGTACATCATATGACTGCAATGGATCCCCTTAACCTTGCTACACTTGACATTTCACCTCTTACAATCTTCTCAGCTGAAATGACATATCCCGGCGCAACAACTTCAATCACAGTTGACGGCGAGGGCAGACTTATCAAGCTTACAAACAGCCTTCCCCTTGAAGGTAAGGGCCAGGGCGGTATGGGCTTCATTAAGGCTACAATCGGTCTTGCAGGTAAGATGGAAGCAGTTTACGACATTACCTACGCTTAAGTTTCAAAAGCAACAAATACATAGGGCTGTCTTTTGACAGCCCTTTTTGTTAACGGAAAGGTTGATGTTTTATGAAAAAAACAGGAATTGCTCTTGCTCTGGGCGCGGCGGCAGGTGTAGGCTTTTATAAATTCTGCGATTTGTTTTATAATTCCCTTCTCAACAGAGATTATGAAATTCCCGCCGCGGTCGGAAAATTCTTCACCGAATCCGACAGCCCCGAGGACTCAGACACTGAAAGAATCAGCCACGATATGCAGTGGCTCAACAGCTGTGAAATAGAGAAGCACAGCATTATAAGTGACAGAGGCTGCAGATTACAGGGTTATCTTATAAGACCCGAAAAGGAAAGCGATGTTTATGTTTTCGGCTCCCACGGCTACAGAAGCGACGGCAAGGGTGAATGGTGCCATTATGCAAAGCACTATGTTGAGGATTTAGGCTACAACATGTTCTTTGTTGACCATCAGGCGGCAGGCGAAAGTGAAGGACAGTATTACGGCTTTGCTTCTTTTGAGTCTGAGGACAGCATGAAATGGCTTTCATATATGACTGATACCTTCGGAAAGGATATAAAGATCATCCTTCACGGCATTTCTATGGGAAGCACCACGGTTATGATAATGAGCGGTAATGAAAAGCTTCCCGAAAATGTTAAATTCACCGTTGCAGACTGCGGCTTTACTTCAGCCATGGACGAATTTACATATAAATGTGAATCCTTGCATATTCCTAAATATCCGCTTGTTCCCGTTATCAAAGCTATGCAGAAAAAGAGAGCCGGCTACGATTTTCAAAAGGATACAAACGCTCTTGAGGCGGTTGCTAAAGCTAAGGTACCGATGCTTTTCATCCACGGTGATAAGGATAAGTTTGTTCCGACCTTCATGGCGGCGTTACTGCACGATGCCTGCAGTTCCGAGTATAAGGATATCCTCATTGTCAAGGGCGCAGACCACGCTATGAGCTATAAGGTGGGCAAAGAGGAATATGAAAAGAAAGTTGCAGAGTTTATTGAAAGATTTATTTAAAGCTGAGGAGCTGTAAAAAACGAAAGTTTTTTACAGCCCCTTTTTTGTTCAGTTACTGCCATAGGTGGGACGGCGGCTCCCTTGCAAAAGAATCCTTCAGGGATTCTTTTGCCCACAGCCAACCGACGATGCGGTTGGCTGTAGAAGGCAGTGACCCGAGGGGTCACTGCCTTGAGGGAGCCGCCTTGCTGCCCGTTGCATCAAATTTGTTATTCAGATCTTACTTAACCAGACACGCATCTGATTTTCGCCTCTGTTGCCCCAAAGATAATAGGGAATAGCGGTTGCAGTGCATCGCTTCAACACAGGCTCAGAATCACTGTAAAGCCCCTCACAGTCCGAGACTCTGTAAGCGTCGAGGGTAATTTTTACGCTGTCTGAAATGAGTCCTTCACTGAAGGGCGAGCATTCAGATTTACCTTTCGTGTTTATTCTCAGTGAGAGAATATCATTTTCGTTGTCTTTTCCCTCGAAGCAGTAAACAAGAGGGCCTCTTATAACACAGACCGAGCCCGTAAGTTGAGGAATCTTAGGCGAGGGGTAGATATATTTTACACTGCCGTCAAGGGTGAGCGCTATTTCGTCACCGTCGTTGGTATCAAGATAAACATATCCGTTTTTGGGACTTTCGGTGCAGACAGCGGAGTTAACGGTAAGTGTATATTTTTTTGAATAGGAGGGGATTCTTATTGCGAGTCTGCCGCCTTTTTTTATTTTATAGCTCACCGTGAAGCCGTAGGGGTATTCGGTTTCGCAGGTGAGCTCGACACCGTTTCTGAAGGTAACGCTTCCCTGTGCATACAGATGGCAGTAAGCAGTGCTGTCGCTTTCGCCGTAGGCATATTTGCCTAAGGAGGAAATAAGTCTTGCCACATTTGGCGGACAGCAGGCACAGGTATACCACTTGGGCCTTTGGGTGAGGGTGTGTCGGTGCGTTACGGCTTTCTCGGATATGCCCGGAATAACCTCAAGGGGGTTGACATAGAAAAAGCACTTTCCGTCTGCCTGCATTCCTGCAAGGACTGTGTTATAAAAGGCTCTTTCCATAACATCGGCGTACTCACCCTTTACTTCCTTTTCGAGCATCCTTGAGGCGAACATCATAAGCCCTATGGAAGCACAGGTTTCGGCGTAAGCGGTGTCTCCGGGAAGATCATAGTCAACCGTGAAGGCTTCTCCGTGTACCGTTGAGCCGATAGCCCCTGTTATATACATTCGTTTTTGCGTAATACTTTTCCAGAGGCTTTTGCAGGCGTCAAAGAGCTCTTTATCCTCATTTTGCGAAGCAATATCAGCCATAGCGGTATAGAGATAGACAGCTCTTACCGAGTGCCCCACCGCATCCTTCTGTTTTCTTACGGAAGCGTGGCTTTGCTGATATTCGTGATTATGCCCGTCGCCGTTCCATACTGTCCAGGCTCTGCTTTGGCGTTCTTTTTCATAGTAATGAGGATCAACACCTCTTATGTCAATAAAGTGCTTCGAAAGCTCATAAAACTTTTCGTTACCGGTAAGGCGATAAAGCTTCATAAGTGCAAGCTCGATTTCCGGATGACCGGGATAGCCCTTATGGTCGCCTTTTATAAATACTTCGTATATGTGCTCTGCATTTTTCACCGCAACATCAAGAAGCTTTCTTTTGCCCGTTACCTCGTAGTAGGCGCAGGCAGCCTCTATCATATGCCCTGAGCAATAAAGCTCGTGACCCTCAAGGATGTTTGTCCACCGTTTTTCCTTATCCTTAACAGTGTAATAGGTGTTGAGATAGCCGTCACTGTCCTGAGCAGCGGCGATAATATCGATAAGCCCGTCGGCGGTTTTTTCAAGCTTTTCATCGGGATAAAGACTCAGTGAGTAAGCCGCAGCTTCGAGCCATTTTGCCGCATCGCTGTCCTGAAAAACCATACCGTAAAAGCCGTTAGGTATGCTTTCGCCCTTTAGTGTGCGGGCGGCATTGATAAAGTTTTCCACAACATGGCTTTTTTCTGTGTCAGGAGCCTTATCGCATAAAACCTCATACTGATAGGGGATAACAGTATCCTTGATAAGTTTTTGAAAATGTGAAATAAAACCGCCCTTTGATTTGTATGCACCTATGGGTATTTGACTTTGAATTTTCATATTATCACATCCTGAAATCTCTTTGTGCTATGATAGCACAGATATCATAAAAAATAAATAGAATAACGGATAAAAAAACCAAGATTGTAAACGAAATAGGCAATTTAGTTTACACATTATTCATATTACTTTGCTATACTGAATCATAATTGTACAATTATGCCCGAAACTCATTAAATTCGGTTTTTTACAGATATAAAATTCACTGCGGAGGAAGATTAAATTGATACGTTTGCTAAAATATCTCAAGATGATGAAAGGCTCAACAGCGGCGGCGATGTTCTTTGTTGTTATATCCCAGGTGGGCAGTCTTGTTCTGCCCGTGCTTATGAGCATGATCGTAAATAACGGTATTGCCCAAAAGGACATAGATTACATAACAAAAATAGGTATTATTATGATGTGCGTGTCGGCCTTTGCAGTTGTGGTAGCTGCCTTTAACAGCTATTTTTCCAGCAAAACCGCTGCAAATTACGGCAAGCTTCTCAGAAGAGATATGTTTCTTAAGGTTGAATCCCTTTCTCAGCGAGATATTGAAAAAATAGGCACACCCTCTCTTATCACAAGATGCACAAACGATGTCAAGGTTTTCCAGGATTTCATTCTTATGAGCCTGAGAATCATTATTTCCGCACCGATTATGCTCGTTGGCGGCATCGTAATGGCATTTATTATGAATCCTAATCTTTCGCTTATAATTTTTGCCGTTATGCCGATTATAGCGGTTATTGTTGCCATTGTGCTTAAAACGGTTATGCCTCTTTTCAGAAAAAGGCAAAAGCTTCTTGATTCAATTAACCGCTTCATAAGAGAAAAGCTCACGGGAACAAGAGTTATCAGAGCCTTTAACAGAAGCGATATTGAGGATGCGAAGTTTGATAAGCAGAATGTGGAATTTTCAGCAATCACTCTGAAATTCCAGCGTCTTATGTCGGTGCTTATCCCTGTGTGCATTGTTTTGGTTATTATGGCGCTTGACCTTCTCATTGTCTTTGCTGCCAAGGATATTGATTCACTGGATTATATTGAGCAGAGAACTCAGCTTCATAATTCAATCGGTAATCTTCAGGCATTTGTTGTTTATATGGTTATGATCGTATATTCCTTCACAATGGCTGCAGCTATGTTTGTTATCGTACCCAGAGCAAGAATTTCATCAAAGAGAATAAATGAGGTTCTTGACCTTCAACCCACCGTTACGGACCCTGAAAATCCCAAAGCTCCCGATGAAAGCAAAAAGGGTACGGTTGAATTCAGAAACGTTTCCTTCGGTTATGAGGATTCAGGCAAGCCGACGCTTAAAGATGTAAGCTTCACTGCAGAGAGAAACAAGGTAACTGCCATTATAGGCGGCACAGGCTGCGGTAAGAGTACCATAGTTAATCTTATAACGAGGTTTTACGATGTTACTGAGGGACAGGTTCTTTTTGAAGGTGTTGATGTAAGAGATATGCTTCAGGCTGACCTTCATGCAAGAATCGGATATATTCCTCAGAAGGCTGTGCTCTTCAGCGGTACGGTCGAGGAAAATCTCCGTTACGGCGATGAAAACGCCACACAAGAGAGACTGAGAATGGCTCTTGATATTTCACAAAGCAGTGAATTTGTGGATAAGCTGCCCGAGGGTATGCAGTCCTTTATAAGCCAGAACGGTACCAATCTTTCCGGCGGTCAGAAGCAGCGCCTTTCAATCGCAAGAGCTCTGACAAGAGATGCAGAGATATATATATTTGACGACAGCTTCTCTGCTCTTGACTTCAAGACAGATGCTAAACTCAGAGCGGCAATTAAGGAAAACATAACCGCAACGGTAATCATTGTTGCTCAGCGTGTGGGCACAATAATAGATGCGGATAAAATCATAGTTCTTGATAAGGGCAGAATCGTAGGCATGGGCAAGCACGGTGAGCTTATGGAAAGCTGCGAGGTATACCGTGAAATCTACACATCACAGATAG
The DNA here is from genome assembly GCA_045537485.1 of Acutalibacteraceae bacterium. Taxonomy (GTDB): domain Bacteria; phylum Bacillota; class Clostridia; order Oscillospirales; family Acutalibacteraceae; genus UBA6857. The sequence continues at coordinate 24,982 of JAZSPQ010000052.1, forward strand.
AAAAGGGGGATGAAGAATGAAAGAGAATATCTCCCCGAAAGCAAAAAACATAAAATCGGATAAATATGCGCAGTACCGTGACAACAGACGCACTGAAAAAGAAAAGCCCGAAAATATGATGAGAACCGCAAAGAAGCTTCTCGGCCTTCTTAAGGGAAATTACTTCCTTGTTTTCATCACCGCAGTATTTGCATCGGTTGGTTCGGTTTTAACCGTACTTGGCCCCCGATATCTGGGAAGAATCATTGATGTTCTTGATGTGCAGATAAAGGCAAAGCTCGGCGGCGGAGTTATGGATTTTTCACCGATATACGATATTCTTATAACAATTCTGATTATCTATATCGGAAGCTCACTTCTGACCTTCCTTCAGCATTACATTATGGCGGGCGTTGTTCAGCGCCTTATCACCCGTTTAAGAAGCAAGCTTAATTTAAAGCTTACAAAGCTTCCTCTTTCATATTTTGATAATCACAACAAGGGTGATATTTTATCAAGAATCACCAACGATATTGATAATATAAACAACACTCTGCAAAACAACCTGATTCAGGTTATAACCTCGGTTGTTACCTTCCTGGGCGTATTTGTTATTATGTGGCTGGAAAATAAACAGCTAACCGCCTGGAGCCTTATGCCCTTCCCCATTGGTGTTGTGATTGCTATGGCTATTCTGAGATTTTCAAAGCACTATTTCAGAAAGCAGTGGAAGGTTACCGGTGATGTGAACGGTCACATTGAAGAGATGTTCACAGGCCACAGAATTGTTAAGGCATACGGCCACGAGCAGAAGGCTATTGAGGAATTTGACGAGGTTAACGAGGCTCTTACAGAGTCGGCAAGAAAAGCACAGTTCTTCTCCGGTCTTATCAGTCCCCTTGTGAATTTTGCAAATAATGCAGGTTATGTGATTATTTGCGTTTTAAGCGGATATCTTATTATTAGGAATGAAGTAACAGTCGGTGCAATTACGGTGTTTATGACCTATACAAAGCTTGTTACACAGCCTATCACAGACCTCAGTAACATAGCAAACAACCTTCAGTCCTCACTTGCATCTGCAGAGCGTGTTTTCAATGTGCTTGAGGCAGAGGATGAGGCAGAGGAGGGCGAAAAGCACCTCACTCTTGACACTGCAGGAACAGTTACCTTTGAGAATGTTGATTTCTCATACATCCCCGAAAAGCCTCTTATTCAGGATTTCAACCTGACGGTAAACAAGGGTGACCTTGTGGCTATCGTAGGGCCCACGGGAGCAGGTAAAACAACGATTGTTAACCTGCTTATGCGCTTCTATGAAATTCAGGACGGTTCAATTAAAATCGACGGTGTGGACATCCGTGATATAACAAGAAAAGAGCTTCGCTCACATCTGGGTATGGTCCTTCAGGATACATGGCTCTTTGAGGGTACTCTCAGAGAAAACATAATGTACGGCAGACCCGATGCAAGCGAAGAGGATTTTGAAAATGCAGTCAGAGCATCTCAGGCAGACTCTTTTATTTCCACTCTGCCCGACGGAATTGAAACCGAGCTTGAGGAAAACGGCTCCAATCTTTCAGAGGGTCAGAGACAGCTTGTAACAATCGCAAGAGCAATTTTAGCTTCACCGGATATACTTATTCTTGACGAAGCAACCTCATCGGTTGACACAAGAACGGAAATGCTTATTCAGAAGGGTATGCAGAATCTTATGAAGGGCAGAACAAATTTTGTTATTGCTCACAGGCTTTCAACTATCCGTGAGGCTGATATGATTCTCGTTATGAACGAGGGCAGAATTGTTGAAACAGGTACTCACAGACAGCTGATGAAAGATAACGGCTTCTATGCGGATCTTTATAATTCACAGTTTGCGCAGTAAAGGATAAATTCAGAAGCAGCGGTTTAATCCGACTGCAGAAAAGGGGATTTCTTCCCCAAAAAAGCAATGCATCCACGGAGGTCATATGGAACTGGTCACACTTCCCAACGGTTTGAGGGTATTTTTCAATCCTTGCTCTAACCTTCGCTCAGCAATAGTGGGCGTATGGATTTTAAGCGGCTCAAGGTATGAAACACCCGAAAATAACGGAATATCTCATTTCATTGAGCATATTGTGTTTAAAGGCAGTGAAAAACGAAGCGGTTTTGAAATTGCGGAGGGAATGGACGAAATAGGTGCATATGTGAATGCATACACCACAAAGGAATACACATTTTTTTATGTGAAGGCGTTGGATTATCAGATTCTCAAGGGCAGTGATATTCTTTTTGATATGCTCAGGAATCCCCGTCTTGACAGCGAGGATATAAAAACGGAAAAGGGTGTTATTCTCGAAGAAATTGCTATGTATGAGGATGACCCCGACGATGTTTGCTATCAGCTTAACGAAAGGCAGCTTTTAAAAAACAGCAGCCTTTCTCTTGATATTCTGGGAAGCAAAAAAACGGTTTCGGGCTTCACCGCCGAGGATATAAGAGAATATATGTCTGAGAGATATGTTCCTGAAAGAATGGTTGTCGGAGTCAGCGGAAGCTATGACCGGCAGGCAATGTATGAAAAGATTGAGGAATACTTCGGGTCTCTTTTGAACAGGCAGAAAAAAGAGAATTGGTATGACGTACCCTTCACACAGGTATGTGCCGTTAAAAATATGTCCACAGAGCAGACCCATATTATGCTAAGCTTCAAGGGTGTCGGAATCGAAGATGAGGATTTATACCCTCTGCAGCTTGCGATGTTTATTCTGGGAACAGGTACATCCTCAATGCTCAACCAAAGAATCAGGGAGCAGCTGGGATTGGTATATTCAATAGATTCCTGGCTCGGAAGGTATCTCGGCGGCGGATATATAGCAATTTCGATGAGCCTTGGGGAACAAAATGAAGAAAAAGCAATAAGAGAAACGGTGAAAATAGTTTCTTCCTTTTCCGAGTCCGTAACACAAAGGCAGATAGATATAGCAAAGGAAAAGCTTATTTCAAGCCTGATAATGTCGGGTGAAAACCCTCAGGCGAAATTTTCCTCCCATGGCAGAAATCAGCTGATGCTTTCAAGGTTTATCACTGACGACAGTATCATCGACAGCATAAAAGCGATTACTCTCGAATGTGTGAAGGAGGTCACCGAAAGATATTTTGATCTTTCAAAAATGTCCTTTACCGCAGTCGGCAGGGTGAAATCGGAAGAAGAATATAAAAGGATACTCAACAGTGCAACAGAAAAAGAAGGTAATTAAATGAACGGTAACACAAAAGCGGAAAGACTTGTTATAAAGGTGGGTACCTCCACCCTTACATATGAAACAGGAAAAATAAATATAAGAAGAATGGTTAAGCTTTGCTCTGTGCTTGCAGATTTGCATAATTCGGGCAGAGAGGTTGTTTTGGTTACATCCGGCGCAATAGGCGTGGGTGTAGGCAAGCTGGGACTCAAGGAAAGACCGAAGGATATTCCCGGCAGACAGGCGGCGGCAACTGTGGGACAGTGTGAGCTTATGTTTATGTATGATAAGTTTTTCGGCGAAAACGGTGTTAAAACAGGTCAGCTTCTTATAACAAAAAGTGACATTGAAAACGATAAAAGAAGAGAAAATCTCGAAAACACCTTTGAAAAGCTTTTTGAATACGGAGCAGTTCCCGTTGTAAACGAAAACGACAGCGTTGCAACGGAAGAAATCGTCTACGGAGACAATGACTCTCTTTCGGCAATAGTTGCAAGGCTTATTCACGCAGATAAGCTCATAATTCTTTCAGATATTGACGGGCTTTTTGACGATAATCCGATTGAAAATCCCGATGCAAGGCTTATTCCCGTTGTTGAAGAAATAACAGAGGAAATCGAAGCGCTCTGCGGCGGCTCAGGGACTGACAGAGGTACCGGCGGTATGGTGACTAAGATCCATGCGGCAAAAATAGCCACCGATGCAGGTATTCCCACGGTTATAATGAACGGTACAGCTCCTCAGGATATTTATAAGCTCATTGACGGTCACTGCATCGGTACATTGTTTACTGCAAAATGAGAGGAGAAATTCCTATGATAAAAGAGTTGGGAAAAAGAGCAAAAAAAGCGGAAAGAGTGCTGATGACGGCTTCCGCAGAGCAGAAAAACAAGGCACTCGGCTTTATAGCAGAGGCTCTTATTGAGAACACACAATACATAATAGAAGAAAATAAAAAGGATATTGCCGCAGCGAGGGAGAAGGGTATGAGCGAGTCAATGATCGACCGCCTTATGCTTGACGAAAAGCGTATAAAAGGCATATCCGACGCAGCAAAAGAGCTTATTGCTCTTTCCGACCCTGTCGGTAAGGTTATAAGCGGCACAACCCGCCCCAACGGTCTTGTTATTGAGAAGGTTACCGTACCTCTGGGCGTAATTGCGGTTATTTTTGAGGCGCGTCCCAATGTAACCGTCGATGCGGCGGCTCTGTGTCTTAAATCAGGTAATACCGTAATTCTCCGCGGCGGCAAGGAGGCTATCAATTCCAATACTGCTATGGCAAAAATTATGCGTCAGGCGATAGCTCAGGCGGGTCTCCCCGAGGACTGTATTCAGCTTGTCGAGGATACCTCAAGAGAGAGCGCAACTGCTCTTATGAAGCTTAACGGCTATGTTGACGTGCTCATCCCGAGAGGCGGTGCGGGGCTTATAAAATCCTGCGTGGAAAACGCTACCGTACCCGTAATCGAAACAGGAACGGGCAACTGTCACATATACGTGGATAAGGATGCAGACATAAACAAGGCTGTGGAGATAATTTACAACGCCAAGACCTCAAGACCTTCAGTGTGCAACGCCTGCGAAAGTCTTGTGATACATAAGGATATTGCCGAGTTGGTACTGCCTCTTATCAAGGCAAGACTCGACGAAAAGAAGGTTGTAATCCACGCTGATGAAAGAGTGAGAGAGATTCTTCCCGATGCACTTTGTGCAACTGAGGAGGATTTCGCAAGAGAATATCTTGGTTATGAAATCAGTGTAAAGGTTGTTGATTCTCTCGAAGAAGCGGCAGAGCACATTATGACCTACACAAGCGGTCACAGTGAGTGCATAATCAGTGAGAATTATACGGCAACAAGAGAGTTTACCGCAAGGGTTGATGCGGCGGCAGTTTACGTCAACGCTTCAACTCGCTTTACCGACGGCGGTGAATTCGGCTTCGGTGCCGAGATAGGCATTTCAACTCAGAAGCTTCACGCAAGAGGGCCCCTGGGTCTTCCCGAGCTGACCAGCTTCAAATATATAGTTTACGGTAACGGACAGATCCGGTGAGAAAGGGGAGTACTATGGCAGAAAAGAAAAAAAGATCTCCTCTGAGCTTTATTGTGGGGCTTATTGTGATTTGTCTTTGTGCGGTTGGTGTTATAAGTATAGTTTCAATGATAACCGAAGAGCTTGAAAACCGCAGCAATGAAAAAAATATGCTCAAATACAGTGAATACGAACGTTTTGTGGCGCCTGTTATCATGTATGATCCTGATACCTTCGACGATATCACAATGGCTAATACGGATCAGCTTATAAGCATTGCAATATGGTCGATTCTCGACAGCAATCTTGAGCCCGATGCTTATGAATATACCGACGGGGGAATGCTCATCCCTCAAAAGGATGTGGAGGATAAATTCCGTGCTCTTTTCGGTAATGAGGTCAGTCTTACCCATACAACCGTTGACGGCGGCGGTATTTATTTCAGCTACAGTGAGAGTAACTCTTCGTATATTATTCCCATAACAGGTGTTACACCAATTTATACCCCCAAGGTTACCGAGGTGGTTGAAAGAGAAAGCACTGTGGTTTTAACGGTTGGGTATCTGGCGTCTACGGACTGGGTGCAGGACAGTGAGGGAAACACAGTTGCCCCCGAGCCTGCAAAATATATGAAAATCACTTTAGGCAAAAACTCCGACGGAAGTGTTTATTTAAGAGCGCTTCAGACTGTAGAGTAAGACGGTAAAAATTTCTAAGAATTTCTTAAAGTTTTAACTATCCATTGACTTTTTGTCAAAAAAATTATATAGTATAATTACAATAGGAATATTGTCAGATATTCCTAAGGTTGAATGAAGTAACGAACCATTATAAAATTCAAGGAGGATAAACCATGAAAAAGACATTGAAAAAGTCCTTAACAGTTATAGCGGTTATTGCGGCAGTTATGCTTATGATGACTTTTGCTGCTTCAGCTGTTAACGATTGCGGCAACGGTAATCACTCTATTGCCACAAGAACTTATGATGCAACCTGTACAACTGCAGGATACATTGAGTCCTACTGTACAATTTGCGGAAACACTTTAGGTACAACCGTAACAGAGGCTCCTTTAGGCCATGACTATGCGGGTGTGAGCTATCAGTACGATTATGTTGAGGCTGACGACTATTATAAGAGAGGCCTTACCTGCCAGCGTGCGGAATGCGGCGAAACTCAGTATGACAGTCATCTTGAGGGTCAGACATCTGTTTTTGACCGTTATTACCTTATTGAGCTCGTTAACCCTTGGATAGCTGATACATACTGTGCAGATGTTACATACACAAAGGTTGTAGAGACATATAAAGAATCTCTTGTTGCAACAAAAAAGAATGCCGAATACGGTAACTGGTATATCAAAGAGGGCGAAACAATCGAAAGCTATGTTAAGGCTCTCGGCTATGCCGATTATGCAGCATGGATGAAGGCAGTTGACAACGAAAACTTTGTTCAGCGTGCCAAGGATAAGAATTTCGGTCTCTATGTTTTAGAAGGCTGGGCAACTGAAGTGGTTGATGCAGATGCCATTGAAAACACAGCTTTGGTTGATTTTGCAAACACAACCGTTACAGGCAACTGCAAGCTTTATGCAGCCTTCTCAGGTGATCCCGATGTATTCTACAGTGTTCAGTATATGAATGCCAACGGTGCTTATTTTACTGTTCTGTTTGACGTTCGTCACGGCACTGCAGCAGACGATTCAATTTTCGAGCCCGAATATGACGGCGAAGGCAATTTCCTCGGCTATAAAAACAATAAGCTTACATTGCCTGAGGACAGCAAGTATTATTACGAATACAAGGGCTGGAACTATGACCGTGAACACATTTACGGAAATGTTACAATCGCCGCAACATACACATCTGTTCCCAAGGAATATGAGTTTATCCTTTACGAGTGGGATGAATCCAAGGGTGATTTCACAGACAGCGGATTCACCGCTAAGGGAATCTACGGCGGCGCACTGCAATATGCTGATGCTGACGGCAACGCAGTAAGTGCAAGCGCAATCAAGGCTCTCACCGAAAGAGAAAAGGACCGCAGCTACATTTATTCATGGACAGGCAACTGGCAGACAGCAGACGGCGGATACAATGTAAGCAGCAGCAATATCACACTTCCTTACGGCACACTTGATTCAAGATACAGCGGTGAAGAAGGCTACAGCCCCCTCGTGCTTATTCCTTCTTATGACAGACGTTACACAAGCTATGAAACAACAGTAACAATCAAGTTTGACCGCAATGTCAATTTTTCAGGAACAGGTAAGGATTATGAAACAAAAACATACCTTAACGGACTGAATGTTCAGATTACCGATGCTAACGGACAGCTTATGGCAACAGGAACAGCTAACCTTGTTGAAGGTACCGATTACGCAGAGTTCAAGTGCTCACTTTACGACAGCAAGAGCTACACCGTAACCGTTACTTCCTACCGCGGCAAGTATTCAGGTGTAACAACTCTCAGCAGAACCTATGTTTACGACACCAATTTACCTGTATACATTTCTGTGGGCTTAACCCTTGACGAAGGATATACAGAAGGAAGAACCTGCCACTGCATTTGCCACAGCACACTTTTCAGACCTATCTGGGTAAGAATTCTTAACCTGTTATACAGAATCTTCAATGTTAAATATGTTTGCTGTGATGATATGTATGCATCAATCGGCGATCTTCTTGCTTACACAAAATAAGCTTTTATGAAATTAAATAAAAGGTCGGTACGGATTTCCCGTACCGACCTTTTTTAGCGGCTGATATTCTGTTCGTTTTTGCGTAAAGCTTCCAACAGTGCAGTCATTTCCTCAGGCATAGGTGCTGTCAGGTGTATTTCTTTTTCTGTAACAGGATGGATGAAGGTCAGATTCTCGCAGTGAAGAGCCTGATGTGAAATTAACGGATGCTCCTCAAAATAGAGTCTGTCACCGTAAAGAGGAGTTCCCAGATATTTAAAATGTACCCTTATCTGGTGGGTTCTTCCAGTTTCAAGGTCGATTCGCAGCAGAGAGTAGTTATCTCCGCTTTCCACAACGGAAAAATGAGTCACTGCTCTGTCGCCTCTGTCGTCGGCGGTGCGATAGGTTTTCATCGGATCAGGGCGGTAAATCGGCTTGTCTATTGTGCCGCCCTCACTATATTTTCCGCTGACAACGGCAAGGTACTGCTTCTTAATTTTACCCGAAAGCCTTGCGGCGGCGTGGGGATTAAGAGCACACACAACCAGTCCCGAGGTACCTTTATCAAGCCTGCCGATTGCCCTGAATGCAGAAGGCTTATTTTTCTTTGCAAGATAGCCTGCAACTGCATTGGCAAGAGTATCGCCCTGATGGTTGTGAGTTTCGTGCATGGCAAGAGTCCCGGGCTTGTTTATTATAAGCAAATCCTCATCCTCGAATATAATATCAAGAGGATAGTCTATGGGTAAGGATGCGCTGCCGTCCTGAGGGATATTCAGCGTAATAATATCGCCCTTATGAATAATATCAATGGTACGGGCCTGTTTGCCGTTGAGCATAATACCGTCGGGTACCGTTTTGAGGCTTCTCAGGAGTCTGACGGAAATTTTCACATAGCCCCGAAGGAAGTTAAAAACCTTTTTACCGTCAAAATAGTCTGTTACAGTGTAGTCTATGCTTCTCATTATACCTTTTGTGAAAATTCAGCGAGCAAGCGCTGCTTTTCATCCCAGAGCTTTTGCGATAAGTCAACATAGTAGGTGTGAGGGTTCTCAAAACGCTTCACTTCATCCCAGAGAGTGTCGACCTGCTGATTGCAATACTTTTTTATATCCTTGATATCGGGGCTGTTATAGCAGCATTTACCTTCATCAAAAACCTTGACAAGCAGAGGCTTTGCAGTGAAGTTGGAAACGGTCTTTCTCTTCCAGGAATAGTCGGGGTCAAAGAGCTCATAGCTGCTCTCACTGTCGATTTCTTCGTCAAGAAGGGTTATCACATCGGCAATAGCCTTCCCCGTATCGTTGTCATAGAGACGGTATACCTTTTTGGCGCAGGGAGTTGTTATCTTCTGCACGTTTTCACTGAGCTTGATTCTGGGCACAGGAACGCCGTTTTCTTCAACTGCAACTATCTTATATACTCCGCCGAAAACGGGGGTGGAAGCGGCTGTGATAAGCCTTTCGCCCACACCGAAGGAGTCAACCTGTGCCCCTTGGATGAGCATATCACGGATAATCATTTCATCAAGGGAGTTGCTTGCAACGATCTGACAATCCTCAAAGCCCGCCTCGTCGAGCATCTTTCTTGCTTTTTTTGAAAGATAGGTGATATCACCTGAGTCGATTCTGATACCCTTGGGTCTGAAGCCTCTGGGAAGGACCTCCTCGTTGAAGGCTCTTATAGCGTTGGGAATGCCCGACTTTAAAACGTTATATGTATCAACCAGAAGAGTGCAGTTGTGGGGATACTGTCTTGCATAAGCCTTGAAGGCTTCGTATTCGTCGCCGAAAAGCTGTACCCAGGAATGAGCCATGGTACCCACTGCAGGTACACCGAAGTCTCTTTCATCAATGGTGCAGGCTGTGGCGTCACAGCCGCCGATATATGCGGCTCTTGCACCGTAAACGGCGCCGTCATAGCCCTGAGCACGGCGTGAGCCGAATTCCATAATAGTTCTTTCGCCTGCGGCACGCTTAAGGCGGTTTGCTTTAGTTGCAATAAGGCTCTGATGATTTATGGTCAAAAGAACCATTGTTTCAATAAGCTGAGCCTCAATAACGGGCCCTTTTACCGTGATAATAGGCTCGCCGGGGAATATCGGTGTACCCTCGGGGATAGCCCACACATCGCAGGTGAATTTAAAGTTTCTGAGATAATCAATAAAATCGCTGTTAAAGCCTTTTCTTTCAAAAAGCTCAAGATCCTTCTGAGTAAACTTAAGGTTTTTGAGGTAATCAATAAGCTGTCTGAGACCTGCCATAATCGCAAAGCCGCCGTTATCGGGAACTTTGCGGAAAAACATATCAAAATAGGCGATTTTGTCTTTGAAGCCGTTGGTGAAATAACCGTTTGCCATAGACAGCTCGTAAAAGTCAACAAGCATAGTGAGATTTCTTGACTCTAATGTATTACTCATAAACACACACCCTTTAATTATTTGTGAAAACAATTATACCACCTTTTGACAAAAATTTAAAGACCTTGCAAAGTTTTTCTGAAAAATTAAAATAAACTGAAAATGAATTTCTCTTTTGTAAATTTGGATAATATTTACAAATAAAAACTTTGTTTTTTAACTAAAATAGCCATAAAAACTTGACAAATCGACGGTTTAGTGTTATATTTCTTTATGTTAAGTTTATTTAAGGTATTTTTTTAGAAGGTGAAAGAATGAGAATTAGAAAGCAGGCACTCGGCGACAGAAACATAGTGGGTGCCAGAATCGAAGCAAAAAGAAAGGAACTGGGCATTAAGCAGATAGATCTTCTCACTCAGCTTCAGATAAAGGGTGTGGAGCTTACAGCCTCCGGCTTATCAAAGCTTGAGGGTCAGATCAGAAGCGTTTGTGATTATGAGCTTGTTGCAATTGCAGAGGTTTTGGGTGTTTCCATAAACTGGCTTGTGGGGAAAGAGGACTGACATCGTTATTTAAATAACAGCAAGGGACTGTTGCAATAAGATGCAACAGCCCCTTTAGACTGTCGATAAAGTCACAAGAGCAACAATGCCTTGTCGACGGAAAAGAAAAGACTATAAATTTTAACTGTTCAAAGAGAAAGAAAAATGGTTGGGACATCGAATCCCAACCATTTTTGGCATTGTTTTGCCCTTTTTTCACCCTCTCGGAGTACAGAGCAGAATAATACTGAACGGGATATGACCAAAAGAATGAATTTCACGCACATTGCTTCATTTTTCATCTCGCAATACGCAAGTATTGCTTCGACGAAGAAATATTGCACTGCACGCAAACTTCATCCTTTTGGCTTTTTTGACGAGGAGATTTTTATTGTGGCAAAGAAAAGAGCAAAGGAAGGCTTGCGCCTTCCAAGCGAATTTGATGCTGCCACGGTGAAAATATACCGTCAAAAATCATATTCTCGTTCAGTATTATTCTGCTGACGCCTTCGGGGTGAAGAAAAGGACATATTGCAACTTTCTCCACAGCCCCTTTTTCTGCTTATAAAAGTTCATTAAGTATGTATTCAGTGTCAAAATATTTGCTGTTTGAGCCCTGTTTTTTGCAATAATGGCTTTTCTTCGGGCTTTTCAGGTATTTATCATCATTTTTTCTCTTTGCCGTATTTTTGCTTAACGATAAAGTTATCAATCGCATTGGAAAGACCTGCCCAGCAAAGCTGACGGCGTTCCCAATAGAGCCTTGAAGCGGCTTTTCCGATACCCTTAGGGTTTGCTCTTTTCAGACTTGCGGGAGTATATCCTTGAGCGTGAAGGAAGCTGTAATAGCTATCGAGCTTATCACAAAATCTGTCGTAGCTCTTATTGCTTTCTTCAGTCCAAGCGCTTTCGCTGAAGGCACCCAGACGGGGGAGAGAGGTATAATCGGCTGTTTTTATGTCGGGTACGAATTCGCCCCAGAGACAAGCCTCAAGACCTCTGATTCTGTCTTTATACTTATCCTCAAGCTTATAATATACCGGTCGGAAGTTATAGGTATCCTTCAGGCTGACCTGGCCGTAGGGAAGATCAAGATAGTATGCAGAGATGTTTGAGAGAATAAAGGGTCGGCCTTTTTCTGTTTCCTGCATAACCTCTTTTTCGGTCATTTCATCGTTCCAGAGCTGCCAGCAGATATCGAAGTTTACGGTTTTTTCCCTTTGTCTGTCGTTCCACATTCTCACTTCAATGCCTTTTTCCTGCAAATAACGGGCAATTCGATTGAGATAATAGATATGAAGCTCACTTTCTTCCTTCATACCTTCAGCTTTCATCCTTTTTTGGCAGTGGGGGCAAATTTGCCATCTTGTTGTGGGTACCTCGTCACCTCCGATATGTACAACTCCGTCGGGAAACATCTCAATAAGCTCGTCAAAGAGCCTGAACATAAATTCAAAGGTGCTTTCTTTGCCGACACACAGTACGTCATGCTTTACGCCCCAATGGGTAGCCACGGGGAGCTCACGGTTAAAGCACGAAAGCTCAGGATAGGCACTTATCATACTCACGGTATGACCCGGAGTATCAATTTCAGGAATAACCTTGATATATTTGCTGTGGGCATAATTAACTATATCCCTGATATCCTGTTTGGTATAGTAACCGCTGTGTTCCTTTGTGTTAAAGTTTGTATGGCTACGGTAGGAGCCGATTTCTGTCAGCAACGGAGCACAATCAAACTGACATCTGAAGCCCTGATCGTCATTGAGATGCCAATGGAATTCATTGAGCTTGTGAATAGCCATAAGGTCAATATAACGGTACATTTCCTCTTTTGTGAAGAAGTACCTTCCGCAGTCCACAAGAAAGCCCCTGCTTTCAAACATAGGCTCATCATAGATTTCAAAGGCATAAAGCTCGGTTTTTCCCTGAAAAAGGAGCTGTTTGAGAGTCTGCACTGCGTAAAAAAGGCCTTCCGGACTGCCTGCTTCAAGGGCGATCCTGTTGTTTTGAGCCTTAAGTGAATAGCTGCCTTTTTTCAGCTCGTTTTCGGTAATAAGAAAGTGAATTTCCTGCTCTCCGCCTATGGGAGTAATCTCGAGGCAGTCGTTTAAAAAGAAAGCAAGCTCATCACGGGCTCTGAGGGTGTTTTCATCACCGATAAGCTTCATAAAAGAAGATATTTTGAAAACAGGTTTATCGCTTGAAACAGTGAAACGGGTTGGTTGAGGGATTATTGAATATTTCATAATGTTACCGCCTAAATACTATACGTTATTTTTGTTGATTTATTTTGCAAGGAAAAAGCAGGTCCACAGCGCAATAACAAAAACGCCCTCTGCAGGGATAGCAAGCTTTGTATAAGGACATTTCCAGCCTTTATCGACAAAAAGGAAAACGGTTCTTGTTACAAAAACGGTTGTTGCAAAAAACATACCGCCTACGAGTGAATGGAAAGCTGTGCCGGTAGCGAAAGCGAGATAAAGAAGGAATGCACCGAGAGCGAATGAAATACCGCCGTAATAAACACGGATTTCGGTTTTACCTGCATTGTCAACAGGCTTGATTGAAAAGCTATGTGCGTTTTTGATTGGGCTGATAATAAAGACGATTGCCATACCGAAAAAATAAGCGGCAAGGCAGGCGGTGGCAAAGGCTGCGGGGAAGTTTTCGTTAAAAAGCGCTTTAATGGTTTCCATAATTTTTTTTACTCCTTTTCTTTTTTTATATAGTAACACAAAAAATAACCGAGGTAAAGTGAAATAAAAGAAAAATCTGTCAGAAGCTAAGTGCTGACAGATTTACCTTTTCTGAAGCTTTATCAGAAAAACTCTTTCATAATGTCGTCACCGAAAAACTCTAGAAGTTTCCTGAAAAGAGCCATAATTGTATTGATTATTGCTAAGATATCCATAATATTACCTCCTGTTAAAAGATAAATTATTTCTTGTTTTTAGCGGCCTTTGCTGCTTCTTTTTCAGCCTTGATAGCAGCCTTCTGAGCGGTCTTTTCTTCGTCGAGACGCTTCTGCTCGGCAAGCTGAGCTGCTCTTTCAGCTTCTACACGAATCTTTGCCTCCTCATATCTTTCGGAGATCTCGTCAAGATGAGTAAAGTTCTCTTTTTCGTTAAGAAGCTTTTCGGCAAGAAGATAGGGCTTTGCAGCATTGTTGAACTTTGCGTGAATATCCATCTGAGCCTTCTGAGCCTTCTGTACCTCTTCCTTCTCCTTCTTGAGAGCCTTGATTCTGTCTGAGGTTTCCTTTATCTTAAGGGTATCCTTAGCCTTCTTTGCTTCGTCCTGCTGACGGTAGAGCTCCTTGATATCCTCATTGTATTTGTCCTCTGCCTTGAAAAGCTTATCAAGCTCTTCAAAGTCGGGTCTCACAAGCTCGGTATCTTTATAATACTTTGTAAGAGTTTTGCAGGCTCTTATTTTGTTTCTTGCAAGGTCTACAGCAAACTCACGGTAATCCTTTTCATCATCGTTTGTTTTGGGAAGGGCCTTTGCAGCGGATAATTCCTGTCTTGCTTCAAGAAGATCTATATTTTTGAGACCTGCAAGACCTTCAGCGTATATAGCCTCACAGAGCTTAATCTTACGCTGGAAGGTTTCTCTTGAATATTTATCAAGCTCGTCGCAGACAAACTTTGAAATTTCTATTTCTTCGTTAAACTTAACGGCTTCTCTGTAAGACTTCTTGTCTCTGCGCTTGAGCTCCTTATCGGCAACAAGAGTTTCCTTTATTACGTTTTCGCGTGCTGAACGGATGATATCAACTGTTTCAACCAGGTCACTGTCGCGGAGAACACCGTTGCTGTAGTCCTCAAAGAGGGCACGGACACGAAGAACACGGACAACTGATTTCTGCTTCTTTTCGTTGAAATCGTACCAGAAATAGGGGATAATATTCATAAGAGCGCCTACAGCTGAAATAACTATGAGAACCTGAAGAAGTGATTTGAGAACAGTGGGATCATAAAGAGCAGAGTAGGAGTTTGCATAGTTATCCTGACCCTCGAGGAGCTGTTCAGCGAGAAGCTGACCTACAGTCTTACCGTCGCCGAGCATACGGTTAAGAATGGTGGGGTTGCTGGTTACGGCAATAGCGTTCTCTTTTGTAAGACCGTTCTGCTCATAGATAAAGGGAAGAACGGAGGAGGTTGCAAGAGTGATTATAGTACCGATTGTTGCAACTGCAGAGAACATACCGTCGATTCTTTCGCCGGATTTATACTGTTGATAGTCTCTGATGTCTGCCTGAATAGCCGGGTTGAGAATATGAGCAAAGGCACCCATAAAAGCATTGAGATAAAGGCAACCCATTATCAGCCATATTGTCGCTTTAGCACCCACATCCTGAAGAACGGGAAGCATCATAAGAATGAAGATAACGTTGAAGATGTTTGTTACAACAAGCACCATTTTCTTACCCCAACGTCTTATGCAGAAGGGTGCAAGGAGCATACCCCAGAGAGAGGCGTTGCCGTAAATGGTGTAAATAAGGCTGTATTCGTTACCTGAGCAGGCACCTCCGTAGTTATAAAGCCAATAAAGAATGTTGAGATATGCGCTTTCAAGGAAGCCAATCCAGCCTGCAAGGGAGATAATCCAGAAATACTTGTTTTTGGCAACCTCACGAAGAGCGTCGGCGAACTTGATCTGAACAACGTGGGTTTTAGCCTGAACGATTTTTTCTTCGGTATTTTTATAAACAACGATGCAAAGAAGGATACCGATTACAGCGAGAATGGGATATAAGAAACGGTAAACACGGATATCCGTTGTGTTGGTGTGGAAAAGGTTTTTTGCAATAAGGGGTGTGAGAAGGTTAACAACGGTGGGAGCAAAGGAATAAACAACGCTCTTTACCGAGGAAACATCTGCACGCTCCTGAGTGTTGGGAGAAAGAACATGAATGAGGTTTTCATATCCGTCATAGAAGAAATAATAGAAGAAATGCAAAAGAAGATTGAATATAAGTATGAGGGCACATTTTGAAATATAAGCTATGCTTTCACCGAAAATCTTTACGTTACCGAAAAGGTTTGTAAGAAGATTGCCGAAGCCTTCATAGGGAAACCATACCATCAAAAGACATATAATAGCCGTGGGAATGGCCATTGAAACTATGTAAGGACGGTATTTACCTGCTTTGTTTCGTGTGTTATCGATGATGTTTGCACGAATACCCGTAAGAGGAATATTTGCAAGAACCGCAATGGCATAAAGCCAATACATATCCATAGGGTCAACGGCAAGTGTACTGCTGATGAGGGTGTTGCCGGTTCCGAGAAGACATGCAGTACCCAGTGTGATGATCATGTAAGCGCCGATACCGCCACCGGAATAAGCGGCAATTTCCTTAAATGTCATGTGTCTGCCCGGCATCGGAATTTTCCAATAAGTTTTGAAGTCAGACAGAGTTGATTTGATTTTCTCTACCAATTTTATACCTCCCTGTATAATGGTGACCGTACCGATAAGGACAGTCCCGTAGATTTTACTATTATAGCATAATAATAATCCGTTTGCCATAGTTTGTAAGCAAACGGATTAAAATTATGAACTTTTTACAAACCGACAGTTGATATTTAGGTTAAAATGCCAACCGGAGGTTGAATTCTCAATGCGCAATTCTCAATTCGCAATCGCGGGGGAGCTATGCAAAAGATTTAAGTTGCATCCCGCCATCTTTATTCGTTTGCAGGAAATATATTGAGACATCATTTGCTCAAAAAGATACTCTAAAGCTGAAAAAATAGAAGTCGTCTGACCGAAATCAGACGACTTTTATTAAATAAGTATAGAACCGACTTGTTTGGCGGGCATAAACTTATTGTTTTCATAAAGTTTCCCCGCGATTGCGCATTGCGCATTGCGAATTGCGCATTGTAAACTCAGCGCTTTGCGCCGAGTTTACTGCCCTTCGTTCCGCCGCCGAGCTTTACGCCCTGAAGCACGTTTGAATCGAAGGTGTAGGTGATACCTTCGTTTTCTCTTTCACGCTTTCTCGCATAGAAAATCATCTTATCGAGAAGCTCGGAGTATTTCACACCGAGAGGCTCCCAAAGATAGAAGGAAAGTGAGCCGGGGATTGTGTTGATTTCGTTGAGCCATATCTGCTTTGTCTCGGTGTTCATCATAAAGTCGATACGGGAAACACCGTTACAGCCGAGCACCTTGAAGGCCTTTACTGCAAGATTACGGATTTCGTCTCTCTGTGCATCGGTGATGTCAGCAGGAATCTTTCTCTTGAGAGTAGCCATACCCTTACTGCCTGAGGGAGAGGACTTCACGCCGCCCTTTACTCCGCCTTTAGCGCCCTTAGCGGAGCCGTCGCCGATGTATTTTTCTGCAAAGGTGAGAATCTTATCGCTTGAAACGGGTTCCTCACATTCTGATGCTTCTGCGGTTTCATAGTCGCCGAGTACGGAGCAGTTGATTTCCTTAAGATTCTGCACTGCGGTTTCAACGAGCACCTTTGTTGCATAATGGAAGGCGGTATCAAGGGAGTCAAAAAGCTCACTTCTGTTTTCAGCCTTTGAAATACCGATTGATGAGCCGAGGTTAACTGGCTTAACAATAACGGGGTAGCCGATAGCATTTTCAATTTCGTCAACGATAGCGTCACTGTCCTCGTCATACTGATTGCCTGTGTAGCACTTACAGTCGAGAACGGGGATGCCGTTATCCTTGAGTACGGTTTTCATAACGTACTTGTCCATACCTACTGCGGAGGAGAGTACGTCACAGCCTACGTAGGGGATGTTGAACATTTTAAGATAGCCCTGAAGAGTACCGTCTTCAACGTTTGTGCCGTGTACGATGGGGAAGGCGATATCAATATAATCGTATACACCCTTTGAGAAGAGCTTCTGGGGATACTTGATAAGCTGAGTTTTGCCCTCCTCGTTTACCATAATAACTCTCTGGCTTTCGGAAAGAAGCTTCTTTATATCGGTATAGGCTTCGATTTTTCCGATGTTTTCGCCTACATAGAATTCGTTGTTCTTTGTTATGTAAATGGGGATAACATCGTATTTATCTCTGTTGAGATAGCCCATTGCCTGAATAGCGGAAATGATTGAGATTTCGTGTTCAACGGTTTTGCCGCCGAAGAGAACACCTACTTTGATTTTCATTATATATCACCTTTCTTTGTAAATGCAAAATGCGGACCCTTCCACCGCTTACGCGGTCCCCCTTCCCTTTCAGGGCAGGCAAGCAAAATGCAAAATTGCGGTCGCAACTGACCTTTTTAAAATGCAAAATGCAGAATGCAAAATGCAAAATTGTGGTCGCAACCGACCTTGTATTAAATATTCAGAGCCTACCTGCGTAAGATAGGTTTTATGAAACAGTAGAAGATTTAATAAATTTATTTATAACATCGGATAAATTAAAACCTCTTTCTCGGCGCCCCTGAAAGGGGAGCTGTCACGAAGTGACTGAGGGGTTAATCCTGTTAACCGTAAAATGTATTCAACGGCAAAAATGCCGTAGGGTGAGATGAAGGAGGAAGGCTCGTATAACCCTTCCGTCAGCCTTACGGCTGCCACCTTTTTCTCCGAAAACGGGCACACCCTCGTCACTTCGTGACACTCCCTCTAACAGAGGGAATTACCTTTCAGGGACGGCAAGAAAAAATGCCATAAAACATATATTCGGCGGGTAGAGAGTTGTTCCTTTATCAAGCCTTCTCCGCGATTGCGCATTGCGAATTGCGCATTGCGCATTTAATAATTGTCCGGAAGGTCATTTTCGAGAAGGACAACCTTTTTTCTGCCCTGAGAATTAAGAGCATAGACGTGGCTGAGCGCCTCATTTATATTGTTTGCAACGAAAATACGGCTTTCGTCATACTTTTCATCTAAAAGACCTGCCTTGATGGGCACTGCCTGCTTCTGACCGACGAGAACAACGTAGTCGCAGACGGAAGCGGCATTTCTGCCGAATTCACGGTTGAGCTCATCCTGCTTTGAGCCCAGCTCTACCATACCGGGAGTGACAAGGATTTTGTAGCCGTTGAAAAGGCTCAGAGCCTCAAGAGCTGCCTTTGTACCGCTGGGGTTTGAGTTGTAGGCATCGTCGATGATTGTCATATTACCCTTGTCGGAAAGCTGAAGTCTGTGAGGTACACCTTCGAGCTTTCTCACCTGAGGTCTGATTTCCTTGAGAGACATACCCATTTTATGGCTGATTGCGATTGCGCCTGTGATGTTGAGTACGTTGTGTCTGCCGATAAGCTTTGTTGAGAATTCCTCGCTTTCGCCGTCCTTTGTACGTACTGAGAAGGTTGTGCCTCTTTCGCTTACGGAAAGGTCATAGGCAACATAGTCCGCATCGCCGCCGATGCTGTATGAAATATAGGGACGGTTTGAGCCGTGAGCCTTTATGTTTTCGTCGTCACCGTTGAGGAAGAGCATACCACCCTCGGGGAGCGAATCAGCCAGCTCGAATTTTGTACTTTTTACAGCGTCGAGAGTCTTGAAGGATTCAAGATGCTGAGGGCCGATTGATGTGATAACGCCGTGGTGGGGATGAACTATATCGCAAAGCTCCTTTATATCGCCGACCCATTTTGCGCCCATTTCACAGACGAAAATCTCGTGGGTAGCCTTGAGTGAGCCGCGTATAGTTTTAACAACGCCCATAGGTGTGTTATAGCTTTCGGGAGTCATAAGCACATCGTATTTGCCCTTGAGAAGAGTTGTAAGATAATACTTTACGCTTGTTTTACCGTAGGAGCCGGTGATACCGATGATTTTAAGGTCGGGACACTTTTTAAGAAGCTTCTTCGCATCGTTGGTATAGTGCTGATTGATGCCGAGCTCCATAGGCTTGTTGATAAGGTTTGCAACAAGGCAGAGAATGGGAGAAATGAAGTAAACACCTGCAAATGCGGCAAGGATAAAGGATTCTCTGTTAGCACCCAATGCCCATACCGAAAGAGGTGCAGTGGCGAGAAGCACGACAAGAGCTTCTGTGAAAAGCATTCTTTTAACTCTAGGAGTATATACAAGGGGCTTCTTTGCCTTTTTGGGCTTTTCTGCAGGTATTGCAAGAAGGAAAATGACTGCAGAAGCGATAAGCTTTATTGTAAGGTTGGTTTCGGGGAGTATTGCAACGCAGAGAAGAAGAGTAAGAAGCACGTGCTTTACGTATTTTTTAGCGTTTTCGCTTATCCATTTTGTGTGTGTATCAAAGCGGTAGGAGTTAAGCTGGAAAAAGTGCATCGAATCAACGGCGCTCATAGCTGTCGGAATAAGGAAAAGCACTGTGCAGATTACAAGTAAAACAGTATTCATATATAAGCTCCTTTCTTAATATGGTATATTCATAAAGGATGAAAGTACTCTGCCGAACTGATCGCGACATTCAAGGAAGGAGTAGTGTCCCGCACCCTCGAATTTTACAAGACCTGCATCGGGCATAAGCTTTTCCATTGTAAGAGCGTCGGAAAGAGGCGTAGCATCGTCAAGAGTACCCCACACAAGCAGAGTGGGAGCCTTTACATTTGGCATAAGCTCGCATAAATCCTCATTGACAACCTTTACGAGGGTCTGTCTCATAACAGGAGAAGCGGCATTGTAGTCTGCCGAGCCATTTTTCTTTCTGAGATTTTCAAGAGCCTCGGGAAACATCTTCTGTACGGGTGCAGAGGAATAAATATTCTTTGTTGCTTTATAGATAGTCTGCTTTGTTTTCTGCTTGAGAGTCTTTTTGGGCTTTACGCCTGCGGAGTCGATAAGAACAACCTTTTCTATTTCAAAGGGAAGCTCTCTTGAGCAAAGCTTTATGATAACTCTGCCGCCGAAGGAGTGACCCATAACGGTGATTTTTGAGGGGGAGTAGTCTTTTAAAAATTCAATCACGAAATCCACGTAATCGTCAACACACCAAGGCTCTTTCGGCTCGTCGCTTTCACCGAAGCCGGGCATATCCATGGCGAGCACACGGTATTTCTGTGCGAGCACCGAAATCATATGCTCGTGAAGTGTGATATTACTGCCCCAGCCGTGAAGGATAACAACAAGGTCGCCTTCGCCGCGGTCAACATAATTTATATTAAGTCCGCCTACAGTTTTATTCAAACAAGCTCATTCCTTTCAAAGAGTTAATCTATTATATGAAAAGCTGATATGCATAGTAACCCATTCTGAAATATTATATCACAACAGTTTCACGATTTCCATATTTCGGGAGCATTTATTCCCATTTTCACAAAAAATTTTTTCAGCCTATTTATTTTTTGTCTTTTTGTGGTAAAATAGAAACAGAAACAATGCGCAATGCGCAATCGCAGAAGCCCTCAGTCAAAAGCTTTGATTTTGACAGCACCCCTTTTAGGGGAGCCTCAAAAAGCCGTCCCTTTTAAGGAAAGGTGGCGGCGTAGCCGTCGGAAGGGTCTTTCTCACCTTTATGTTTCAATAAAACACTAGCTCGTTCACCGCTCAAGCCGCTCGGGCTCATACTTTGTCCGAAGCGACAAAGTATGCAAAGCGCTTTTTTCGTAGCACCAATAATCTGCTTCTCTGAAAAATACTACCCACCTTACAAAGCAGACTCCGCAGCGGGATAATTTCTGCCTTTTGCTGACAACCAAATAGACGTCAGTTTGTCGCTTTTCTGAAAGATACTACCCGCCTGCGTCTGCATTTCCAGGCAGCGCCTCAGAGAGTACTTTTCCCAGCTTACGGCAAAACGCTCACCCCCTCGCCGTCCCTGAAAGGGAAGGGGGACCGCGTTAGCGGTGTAAGGGTTCTGCTCTCCCACCTCCACCACCAGCCTAACCATAAACCACCCCCTCGCCGTCCCTTTTTAAGGGAAGGTGGCGGCGAATAATGTCCCAATTAAGAAAGGAGAAAAAACTATGTACGACATAATAATTATCGGCGGAGGCCCTGCAGGGCTTACTGCGGCACTTTACAGCGTGAGAAGCGGCAAGAGAGTTCTACTTTTCGAGAAAATCGGCTACGGAGGACAGATTGCGAAAAGCCCCCTTGTTGAGAATTATCCCGGCATAAAGAATATAAGCGGCACCGAGCTGTCGGAAAACTTACGCAGTCAGGCAGAGTCCTTCGGCTGCGAATTCAGAAAAGAAACCGTCACGAAGGTTATTGACGGTGAAACAAAAAAGGTAATAACCCCGAAGGGTGAATATGAAGCTAAGGCGGTTATTTTTGCCCTCGGCACCGAAGAAAGAAAGCTCGGTCTGCCCGATGAGGAAAAATATGTGGGCAGAGGACTTTCCTACTGTGCCTACTGTGACGGAAACTTTTTCAGAAACCGTGAGGTTGCCGTTGTGGGCGGAGGTAATACCGCAGTGCAGGATGCACTCTATCTCAGTGACATCTGCAAAAAGGTATATCTTATCCACCGCAGAAATGAATTCCGTGCTGAAAAGAACCTTGTGGAAAAAGCACAAGAGAGAGAAAATATTGAGCTTATTACTGATTCGGTACCCACTGAAATCGGCGGCGCACCCATCGTGCAGTATGTGAAGATTAAGAATAAAAGCAGCGGCGAAGGAAGAGAAATTGCGGTAAACGGTCTGTTTATGGCAATAGGTCAGATTCCGCAGACTAAGGACTTCTCCGATATTCTTCCTCTTGACGAATACGGCTATGTAAGCGTGGGTGAGGACTGCACCGTAAAGGATGGCATATATGTTTGCGGCGACTGCAGAAAAAAAGAAATCCGCCAGCTTACCACTGCGGTCAGCGACGGTACGGTTGCGGCATCCCGTGCGATTGCTTTTATAGGGTAGTCGGGTGCTAATAGTAGTCAGGGGTCAGTAGTCAGGGCTCTCCGGGCAGCGCTTCAGAGAGTGCCTTTTCCCGTCTGACGGTAAACATATCCTTCCTCTTTGAGTGAGGTGTAATCCGAGGGGTGACGGGAGGAGTTGTAGCGGTCGACGAGATTCCCCTGATAGGGGAAATGTCACGAAGTGACAAAAGGGTAATGGCCAAGCCGTAACCGCGGCGACCGTATACTTCCCCGCCATATACCGCTTATTGCATACCACCCCTTGCCGTCCCTGAAAGGGGAGGTGGCAGCCGTTAGGCTGACGGAAGGGTTCTGCTCTCCAACCTCCACCACCCACCCAGCCATAAACCACCTCACTTTCCCACCTTCACATTTCAAAAACATCAGCCGCAGTAACGCTCGTGCCGCTCGGGAACTTCCTTTTGTCGGTTGTGACAAAAGGAAGCAAAAGCACGCTTTTTCGTAGCACTTACTCTCTGCTTTTCAGAAAAATACTACCCACCTTACAAAGCAGACTCCGCAGCGGGAAAATTTCTGCCTTTTACCTACAATGAAAAAGCCGTCAGCTGTCGCTTTTATGAAAACCACTACCCGCCTGCGTCTGCATTTTCAGGCAGCGCTTCAGAGAGTGCCTTTTCCCGTCTGACGGCAAACATATCCTTCCTCTTTGAGGGAGTTGGCAAAATTTCAGATATTGATGAAGGGGGCAACTTACCGCCTATCATAATACACTTGAAAAACATAAAAAACGACTTGGAGCTAAATCCAAGTCATTTTTTGTCCTTATTTATTCAGTAAATCTTACCGGGCGGGTGAATCTATTTCGTTACCATTCAGTTGTGGCGCGATTGCGCATTGTGCATTGCGAATCGCGCATTGAAAATCGCCACGGCGTCCTCTTTGGTGAAGGAGCCGGGTGAAAACTTAAAGTTAGCAGGTGCGGTGTTGAAACGGCTGCAGTATTCCTCAATTTCTTCCTTTGTCATTGTGATTTCGGGAAGGTCGGTAAGCTCAGCTATAACCTTTTTGAAGGTATCAATATCGGTACCCATTATTGCGAGAGCTTTTTCGGCTCTTTCGTGGGTAAACTCTGCCGCCCTGTCGATGAATTCACCCATAAAGGCGGTGCAGGCTTTGCCGTGGGGGATGCCGTAATTTTCTGTCAGAATGTAGCCCAAGGGGTGAGGGAATGCAGTGCCGCAATATGCGAGGGTAAGACCTGCATAAAGTGAGCCGTAGTATAATTTTTCACGCAGTGCCTCGTTGGGTACTGTTTTTTCTTTGTGAAGAAAGACGAGTCCCTCCCATATAAGTTCTATCGCTTTTTCTCCGAAAAGTGTGGGCATATCTCCGCACTTAACTGACATATAACCCTCGAGTACGTGCGAAAGAGCGTCAAGAGCCGTTGAAACGGTGACGGAATAAGGCATTGAGTGAGTATATTTCGGGTCTGCGAAGGTAAGTGACGGATGGCAGTCGTTGGGAGCGATGCTCTTTTTTCTGTTTGTCTGAGGGTCGGTAAGTACACTTACTCTGCCTACCTCACTGCCTGTGCCTGCAGTTGTACCTACGGCGACGATGGGCAGAGCCCTGTTTCTCGGATTTTGGGAATATATATCCTTCTCGGTAAAATCGGGGTTTGCTGCATAAACGGCAACTGCTTTTGCCGCATCAAGGGGAGATCCGCCACCGATTCCGATGATGAAAGCGGCACCGTTTTCACGCGCAATTTTGCCTGCCTCGTGACAGTGGTCAAGACGGGGGTTTTCCGTGATTTTATCGTAAATTTCATAGGATATACCTTCTTTTGTGAGAGCCTCGGTAACGTCATTAAGAGCGCCGCTCTTTTTTGCACTTGTGCCTCCGGTCACAATAAGGCATTTTCGGCCGTACTGACAAAGAAGTGCCGAGGTTTCATTGACACAGTTTTTGCCGCTTTTAACATTTATCGGTGAATAAAAATTGAAATCCATAATTTTTCGCCTCTTTTTCAGTGTTATTTTTCTGTTACCAAATTATTATAACAAAACCATAACATTACTGCAAGTTTTATTATATTTCTATTGAAAATTTTGTCGATATAGTATAAAATGTATAAGTTGGGATAAGTATCTGATTTTTTTAGTTAATTTTATACAGAAATTTCCTATATATAACTATATATATAAAGAGGTGCAGCTTCTGTGAAGAAAAAAGGTCTTATAATCAAAATTCTTGCCGCTGTGCTTGTTATAGCGATAGGTGCAGGGATTGCTCTT
Organism: Acutalibacteraceae bacterium; assembly: GCA_045537485.1. Taxonomy (GTDB): domain Bacteria; phylum Bacillota; class Clostridia; order Oscillospirales; family Acutalibacteraceae; genus UBA6857. The sequence continues at coordinate 49,835 of JAZSPQ010000052.1, forward strand.
TATGTTGCTGACAGAAAAGCTGACTATAACCATGCGGAAAAGCTCACTGTTGCCATGAACACGGTAATGACACAGAAAATATATTCAGAGGTTCCGGGAAAGCAGATAGTCGATATTATTTCCTTGGTTGAATATCTTGAAAATACAATTTCCTTCAAGGATGAAGAGTCAAAGCTTTCAAAGCTCAACACTGAAGGTGAGCTGAGCGATGCTGTGATTGCTCAGGCACTGCAAGCCTGTCTCGATGTCAGCGAAAAAAGCGGCGGAGCCTTTGATGTTTCCTTGGGCGATATTTCAGAGCTATGGGGAATAGGTACAGAGAATGCAAGAATCCCTGCCGATGAAGAAATAAAAAACGCTCTTTCCGTGGGAGGGTATGAAAATATCGGTCTCGACGGTAATAGGATAACACTGAACGGCGAATTTTCCGTTGATCTCGGTGCAGTGGGCAAGGGCCTTGCCTGTGACTATATTATGAGCTATCTTAAAGCTTCTGAAGATGTTAACGGTGCAGTGGTTTCCGTGGGCGGAAGCATTGTTGTTTACGGTCAGCATAATAAGGCGGGGGATAAGTGGAGCATCGGAATCAGTCACCCGAGGAAGGAAAACGAATATCTGGGCATCATCCGTCTGGATGAAGGCTTTGTTTCAACCTCTGGCGACTATGAAAGATATTTTGAGCAGGACGGAATACGCTATCACCATATTCTTGACGGTGAAACGGGCTATCCTTCCGACAGCGGACTTGTCAGCGTTACCGTTGTTTGTGACAGCGGAATTTTAAGTGATGCACTTTCAACAGCCTGCTTTGTTTTAGGCAAAGAAAAGGGTGAGGAGCTTTTAAAGCAGTACGGAGCATCGGGAATTTTCGTTGATGAAGATATAAATATTACCGTAGTGGGTGATATAGATTTTGAATACTGAAAACAGAATCAGAAAATCACTGACAAAGGGTGACATCCTTTTGATTGCAGGAGTTATTGCCGTCTGCCTTTTGTGGTTTGCAACCTCCTTTATGGGTGAATCGGAAAATCTGAAGCTTGTTATATATAAAGACGGCGAAACGGCAGAAAGCATCGAGCTTTCCACACTCGGCGAAGGGAAAACCTTTCAGGTGGGCGGCTGTGAGATATATGCCGACAGGAACGGAGTGAGGTTTGTTTCCTCCCGATGTGACGACGGCCTTTGCGTGAAAAGAGGGGCTATGACAAGAGCGGGCGATACAATGGCTTGTGTACCCGAGAAGGTTGTTGTAAGGCTTTACGGAACTGCCCCGGTGGATATAGTTGCCTATTAAGGAGTCAGTATGAAAACAGAAATAAAAACTCAGAAGATTGCGTTTTTGGGTATAATGGGGGCTCTGGCTTTGGTGCTGGGCTTTGTTGAGGGTATGCTTATCCCTGACATCCCGTTTTTACCTGTGGGTGCAAAGCCGGGACTTTCTAATGTAGTCACTATGTATGTTGTGAGCACAGCAGGTCTTAGCGGCGGAATATATATAACTTTGATAAAATCGGTTTTTGCGTTGATAACACGTGGGGTTGCCGCTTCGGCAATGAGTCTTTGCGGCGGACTTCTCAGTACCGTTACCGTGGCTCTGCTCATAAAAAAAAGAGACAGACTTTTCTCTTTTCTGGGCATAGGAATAGCGGGTGCACTGATGCATAATTTCGGTCAGCTTTTAGTTGCCTGCGTTATTTCGGGAACTCCTGCCCTTTTCGGTTACGGTAAGTACCTGATGATATTTGCACTTATAACCGGAGCAGTGACAGGCAGTATGCTTCTGTTTATTATGCCCGGAATTGATAAAATTAACAGCAAAATGAATATGAGAAAATATGATAAGGAGATGAAAGCATGAGCAAAAAAACTCCGGGAGTTCTTACTGCGGTCAGACAAGGCCGTGGAGGAGTAAGGGTTCCTCACAACAAAAACACTGCTGAAATGCCTATAGAGAGAATGCCTGTTCCTCAAAGGGTGGTTCTCCCCATGCAGCAGCATATAGGTGTACCCTGTACCCCTATAGTTAAGGTGGGCGACACGGTGGCGGTAGGTCAGAAAATCGGTGACTGTGACAAGTTTATTTCAACACCTATCCACGCAAGTGTTTCCGGCACTGTTGTTGCAGTGGGTGATGTTAAGCTTGCCAACGGTATTATCACAAAGGGTGTTACGATTGAAAGTGACGGTGAGATGAGAACCTATGAGGGCATAAAGCCTCCCGTTATCACAAACAAGGCAGAGCTTTGTGCAGCAGTGAGAGAATCGGGCCTTGTGGGTCTCGGCGGTGCAGGCTTCCCCACACATGTCAAGCTGAACATTCCCGAGGATAAGAATATTGATACTCTTATTATCAATGCGGCTGAGTGTGAGCCTTATATCACCGTTGATTACCGTGAGTGTATTGAAAACGCAGAGAATATACTCAAGGGTGTGGAAATCTTAAAAAATATTCTCGGCTTCAAGCAGGTTATTATTGCGATTGAAGACAATAAGCCCAAGGTGTTTGAAATAATGAAGGAAATTGCAGACCGTGATAACGATAAGGACGATGCAATAAAGCTTATGACTCTTCATTCAAGATATCCTCAGGGTGCAGAAAAGATGATGGTTCTTTCCGCTACCGGCAGAAAGATACCTCCCGGAAAGCTTCCTTCCGATGTGGGCTGTGTGGTTATGAATGTAACCTCCACCGCTTTTATTGCAAGATATGCGGAAACAGGTAAGCCTCTTGTTTCACGCTCAATCACCGTTGACGGCAGTGCAATAGCCGAGCCCAAAAATATCAGAGTTCCCATCGGTACAAACATTCAGGATATTATTGATTTCTGCGGCGGCTTTAAGTCGGAGCCGGGAAAGATAATTTTCGGCGGACCGATGATGGGCCTTGCCATATGCAGCACAGAGGCTCCTATCTGTAAGCAGAATAATGCCATTCTTGCTTTTGAGGATAAAGAGGCTCTTGCAAAAAAAGAAAGAGACTGTATCCGTTGCGGCAGATGCGTTGATGTCTGTCCTATGGGTCTTACTCCCACACTTATTGAAAGATTTTCCAGAAACAAGGATGTTGAAAAGCTTAAAAGTGTAAACACAAATGTCTGTATGGAATGCGGTTCCTGTGCATACGCCTGTCCCTCGGGCAGACCTCTTGTGCAGTATATCCGTCTTGCCAAGCAAGTACTCAGAGAGGAGGGTGGAAAATAATGGCTAAAAGATTAATAGTAAGTGCATCGCCTCATATGCGCTCAAGCGAAACAACAACGGGTATTATGCTTGATGTTATTATCGCTCTTGTTCCCGCCCTTGTTATGAGTGCCGTTTATTTCGGCTCAAGAGCTCTTGTTCTCACTGCCGTAACGGTGGCGGCCTGCGTGATAAGCGAATATATTTGCAGAAAAGTTATGAAAAGAAACAATACCCTGGGCGATCTTTCTGCCGTGGTAACAGGTATCATTCTTGCCTTTAACCTTCCTGCTACCCTTCCTTTGTGGATGGCTGTAATCGGAAGCATAATTGCTATCGTTGTTGTTAAGCAGATGTTCGGCGGTATCGGTCAGAACTTTGTTAACCCTGCTATGACCGCAAGAATCATCCTTATGGTATCCTTCCCGACGGCTATGGCTAACTGGATAACAACAGGCTCAAATGCATGGAGTGTTGATGCGGTAACAGCTGCCACTCCGATGGCAACTCTTGCATCTGTCCAGAACGGCGACCTTTCTGCTGTTGCAAATGAATTGCCTTCCGTTGCTGAAATGCTTTTAGGACGTCACGGCGGCTCAATGGGTGAGGTTTGTTCAATAGCTCTTATCTGCGGCGGCGTTTATCTTCTTTTAAGAAAAATCATTTCCCCGATTATTCCCTTCTTCTTCATCGGTACGGTTGCAGTGTTTATGTTCTTTGCAGGCAAGGGAAATATAGATTTCGTTATCTATCAGCTTTTGGGCGGAGGTCTAATGCTCGGTGCCTTCTTTATGGCAACAGACTATGCTACCTCTCCCATCACCAAGAAGGGCAAAATAATATTCGGTATCGGCTGCGGACTTATTACTTCGGTAATCCGTATTTACGGCGCACTTCCCGAGGGCGTATCCTTCTCGATTATTCTTATGAATATTCTTGTTCCTCATATAGAGAATTTCACTCTTTCAAAGCCCTTCGGAGCTCTTAAGGAAAAGAAGGTAAAGAAGGAGGCAAAGGCATGAAAGGTATAAAGCTTAAAGATATTCTTGTACCCACGGTTGCACTTCTTCTGATTTGTCTTGTGGCTACGGCTCTTCTTGCAGGTTCAAATATGCTTACAAAGCAAAAGATTGCAGATAATGCAGCTCAGACGGAAATAGAAAGCCGTAAGCTCGTTCTTCCTGAGGGAGCAACCTATTCAGATGTGGAAACACTTGATAACGGTGTTACCTATTGCACAGGCTTTGATGCCGACGGCAATGAAGCAGGCTATGTTTTCACTGCAGGAGCAAAGGGCTACGGCGGAACGGTAACGGTAATGGTTGGTCTTGACACCGAGGGTAATATCACAGGTGTGGAAATTCTTTCCCACAGTGAAACTCCCGGTCTTGGTGCAAACGCCACAAAGCAGGATTTCAAAGACAGATTTATCGGTAAAAACGGTGAGCTTACCGTTAACAAAAGCTCAAATGAAGGTCAGAATTTGCAGGCAATAACAGCGGCAACAATTACTTCAAAAGCGGTTGTCAGCGCAGTAAATCTTATAACAGAAACCTATTCTCAGGTAACAGGAGGTGAGAGCAATGGCTGAAAAGAAAAGCTTGGCTAAAGAATTCAGTAAGGGCCTTATAGCGGAAAACCCGGTTCTTCGTCTTGTTCTCGGTACCTGTCCCACACTTGCAACAACAACCTCGATTGAAAGCGCGGTAGGTATGGGTCTAGCGGCTTCAGTTGTTCTCGTTTGCTCAAATGTGGCAATATCGGCTCTGCGTAAGGTTATTCCCGATAAGGTGCGTATTCCTGCGTATATTGTTATTATTGCATCCTTTGTTACGATAGTTCAGATGATGGTTAAGGCGTTTATGCCCGCTCTTGACGAGCAGCTCGGCGTTTATCTGCCTCTTATCGTTGTTAACTGTATCATTCTGGGCAGAGCAGAGGCCTTTGCAAGTAAAAATCCCGTTCTTGCTTCGGCTGTCGACGGTTTAGGTATGGGCGTAGGCTTCACTGTGGCACTTTTCCTTATGGGTGCTGTAAGAGAGGTTCTCGGTGCAGGCTCCTTTTACGGTATAAGCATTCCCTTCCTTGCAGAAAACCCGATGCTTGTATTTATTCTTCCTCCCGGAGGCTTCTTTGTTTACGGTATTCTTATGGCTGCGGCCAATAAGCTTGCTGAAAAGAAGGGCAAGCCCAGAGCAGAGCTTCGCGGTTGTGAAGGCTGTCCCATGGCTCGGAACTGCTCTCTTCATAATTCAGAAAACAAGAAGGAGGAGGTAGCAGTATGACAAAGGAATTATTCTCAATTCTTCTTACGGCGATTCTTACCCAGAACTTTGTTCTTTCAAAATTCTTAGGTATATGCCCCTTCCTCGGTGTTTCGAAAAAGCTCAACACTGCAGTTGGCATGAGTGCGGCTGTTATATTCGTTATGGCTCTTGCCACGGCAGTTACCTTCCCGATTAACCAATATTTGCTTGTTAAAAACGGACTTGAATATCTGCAGACAATAGTATTTATTCTAGTTATTGCCGCTCTTGTTCAGCTTGTTGAGATTATCCTTAAGAAATATATCCCTGCTCTTTATAATGCACTTGGTATCTATCTTCCTCTTATCACAACAAACTGTGCAGTTCTCGGTGTTGTTATCCTCAATGTTGATAACAGCTACGGCTTTGCTCAGTCAATGTTCAATTCAGTGGGCGCAGGTCTTGGCTTTATGGTTGCAATGATTATGTTTGCAGGTATAAGAGAAAGACTTGAAAGCTGTCAGGTTCCGAAATTTATGCAGGGTCTTCCCATTACGCTTGTTGCGGCTTCACTTGTTTCCGTTTCATTCCTCGGCTTTACAGGTGTTGTTGAAAATATTTTCGCTTAAAGGAGGGTGTAGCGATGACTGAAGTTTTGATTCCTGTCGTAATTGTTGCGGCAATCGGTCTCATTGCAGGATTGGGCCTTGCGGTGGCTTCTGCGGTTTTTGCTGTACCCGTTGACGAAACAGCTCAGAAGGTACGTGAGTGTCTGCCCGGTGCAAACTGCGGTGCCTGCGGATATACGGGCTGTGACGGATATGCCGATGCTCTTTCAAAGGGCGAAGCAAAGGAGTGTAATCTTTGCACTCCCGGCGGTAATGACACCGCCAAGGCTATTGCGGAAATTCTTGGTATGGAAGCAGGAAGCATCACTCCTATGGTTGCGGCTGTTATGTGTCAGGGCAACAGACAGAATGTTGAGGAAAAGCTGGAATACAGCGGTGTACGTTCCTGCAAAATTGCAACACAGCTTTTCGGCGGACCCAAAAACTGTGTGCACGGCTGTATAGGCTTCGGTGACTGTATAGAGGTTTGTCCCTACGATGCGATTTTTCTTTGCGACGGTGTTGCGAGAATCAATCCGGATAAATGCCGTGCTTGTAAAAAGTGCATCAACACCTGTCCTAGACAGCTTATTGACCTGTTTCCCCTTGATACCACAAAGGCGGCTGTTCTTTGTAAGAACCATGACAAGGGTGCACAAACAAGAAAGCAGTGTAAGGCAGGCTGCATCGGCTGTATGAAATGCGTAAAAACCTGTCCTAACGGTGCGGTAACCGTTGAAAACTTCTGTGCGAAGGTTGACTACGATAAGTGTAACGGTTGCGGAGCCTGTCATGAGGTTTGTCCCGTGGGTTGCATAGATATATACAATATCAAAAAGCACTTTTAAGAAAAAATGACGGAGAAAGGCGTTGTGTCCGTAAGGACACAACGCCTTTCTTGCGACCGGTTTGCATATTTCCTTCAAAATCGCCTGTTAAAGCCTTTTTGTCAATAAACTGTGTTAACTCACACGGAAACAGTGAAACGCTTTTAAAGGCTCTTTAAATGAAAAACTGACAGATAAGTCATCGGACTGTCTGTCAGTTTCATATTTTTTAGCCTTATGCACCCTTGAAGCTCTTTGCGTCGGAGCAATTACTGAACACAAGAGAGCCGTTGCTGCACTCAATATATGAGCGTACAACTATCTTATAGCTTTCGCCTTTTTTGAGTGATTTTACGGTACATTCGGTATAGTTGGGGCCGAGAGTCGCAACCTTTTTATAGTTACCCTTACCTGTTGCAAGGTATACCTGATAGCCGTCTGCACCCTTTACGGGCTCCCAGTCGATTGAAGCTCTGCCGCTTCTTTTGCTGAAGGCACAGATTTCGGGTACCTGAGTTTCCGTTGAGGTAACAAGAGTAGACGAGGCGGAGTTCATATAGGTTTTACCCTCGTGTACGGTGTAAGCCTTTACGCAGAAGCGGTACTCGGTTGCTTCTTTAAGATTTCTGTAAAGGTAGGTAAGCTCTTCATCGGCTGAAACAGTATCGAGAAGATCCCATGCACCGTTTCTTCTGATGTATACACGGTAGCCCGTTGCGTGGTCCGTAGGCTCCCAACGTACTCTTACTGCATTGTGTGATGCAGCCGTAACATAGGGCTTGCAGGTTTTTGTTTCCTTGAAATCCTCTACGGTTACTGCGGGGAGAGTCTCTTTCTTGATCTTACCGCACTTTTCGCAGGTTGAAACCTGGGTACCTGTCTTTTCAAAGGTAGGCTCCTTGGTAACAACGGTTGTGTAGTCGTGTTCAAGACAGCTTACCGAGAAGTAAACGTATTTACTGTTTTTGTATTCTCCCGTTGCGGTGTTGTATGCACGTACGAGTACGGCATATTCAGTATCCATTTCCAGAGAGAAGGCGGGAATTTCGTAGCTTGTTTCTTTTGTTGATACAGCGCGCATTTCATCCTTGTCATAGGTCTTTTCGTTGTAGCCCTTCTGCTTGATGTAAACGCGATAAAGGTTACATCCGCCGCCTGCAGATGTCCATTTTACTGTAACGTCTGATGTAATGTCGTACTTTGTGGCTTTTTTCTCAAGACTGAGTACGGGAGTCTTAGGAGAGCTTTCGCCGTAAACAGGCCAGTAGTTCTTTTCGGCCATTGTACCTCTCTGCTTAGCCTTGGTGGCTCTGTTTGCAGGGATTTCAAAATAGTAGCACCAATAATGTGCTGCGTCATAAGCACCGTCGGCGTTGTTTTTGACATTTTTGAGATAGTCATAAATGTGTTTGTATGAGCTTTTCTGAAGCTCATAGTTGAGATAACGGAGCTGTCCCTCGATTGAAAGGTAGTTGTAACCGTACTTATTACAGTAATTCTTCAGATTCTTGAATCTGCCGCCGTTCCATTGGCAGAGGCCGCCGCTGGTAAGACCGTTACTGTCTCTGATTACTAACTTGGGGTTAAAATCTGACTCTCTTTCGATGTTTGCCAGAATTCCGCAAGCTGCTGCTGAATTAAAGCCTAATTCGTCTGTGAGGATATTATAGATTTTCTTTGCGTTGCTGGTACTTGCATTAGCGGGGATCGGCATGACGGTGGCAAGAGTAACAACAGACAATACGATAAGTAAAGCCTTTGTTAAAGCCTTTTTCATTTTTATCACCTCTGATTATTTTTGAGCTGTCACGGTTTATAAGTTTTTCAAATTTTTAGTGGTTGTGTGTGACAGCCGACAAGCATGATTGAATGACTTTCTCTCGTATTTTGTATTTGCATAAACATAAGCCGAACGGTAAAGAATTTGAAAGAATTTTTTGTTCCGATGTTAGTTTTCTTTACACTGATGTCCGGTTTTGTTCTGACCCAGCAGATACGAGCATTGGCAATACTGATGCTTGTTTGAGCCTTAATGCTGAGGCTCAGGGTTTGTTTTCATATCGGCAACAGGGGGTATTATATATATTTATGCCGGAAATGTCAAATTTTATGCGTTTTCAGGCTGTTTTACCCCTGAAAAAATGAAAAAATCGCCTCAAAAAGAGAGGCGATTTTAGTGGGCTTTATATAAAATATTCAATTATGCATAGCGCTCTTTGTGCAATTCGCTGAAATTGCCCAAAAAGGGGCATTTTTTGCAAATGTTAAAAAATATTCACATTTTCGTTTTGTAGCGAAAAATCAATATGCTTTGCCCCAATATACCATATATTGTGCCTTTTTGCCGCAACATACACAAGTATCTGCGATTTCCTCCTGCTCGAGAGGAATACAGCGAGAGCCTGCACCGGTCAATTCTTTAACCTTATCTTCGCAATTTTCGTCTCCGCACCACATTGCTTTGATAAATCCGTCGCCTTTTTCGGCTAAAGCGGCATTGATTTCATCAATAGTTGTGCAGGAATAGGTCTTGTTTTCTCTGTTTTCAAGAGCCTTCTGATAAATACCTTCATTAACCTCAACGAGCTTAGCTGCTACTGTTTCTGCGAGGTTATCAAGAGAAACGAAGGTCTTTTCTCTGTTGTGACGGGTTACGATAACGCACTGATTATTCTCAATGTCGCGGGGGCCGAGCTCAATACGTACGGGAACACCTTTCATTTCATATTCTGCATACTTCCAGCCTGCGGAGTTGTTGCTGTCGTCGAGCTTTACTCTTATACCTGCAGCCTTGAGCTGAGCCATAACCTCTTCGCTCTTTTCGAGAACGCCTTCCTTATGCTGAGCAACGGGAATAATAACAGCCTGAATGGGAGCTACTGCGGGGGGGAGCACAAGACCGTTATTGTCGCCGTGAGTCATGATGATAGCACCGATAAGTCTTGTTGTCATACCCCATGATGTCTGGTGGGGATATTCGAGCTTGTTTTCCTTGCTCTGATACTGAATGCCGAAGGCCTTTGCAAATCCGTCACCGAAATAGTGTGAGGTGCCTGCCTGAAGAGCCTTGCCGTCGTGCATAAGAGCTTCGATAGCGTAGGTTGAAACTGCACCTGCGAACTTGTCGCTTTCGGTCTTCTTGCCCTTTACAACGGGGATAGCAAGATACTTCTCACAGAAATCTGCATATACGTTAAGCATCTTCTCTGTTTCGATAATTGCTTCCTCAGCAGTAGCGTGAATTGTATGACCCTCCTGCCAGAGGAATTCTCTTGAACGAAGGAAGGGACGTGTTGTCTTTTCCCAGCGTACAACGCTTACCCACTGATTATAGAGCTTGGGAAGATCTCTGTGTGAGTGGATGATATTTGCATAATGTTCACAGAAAAGGGTTTCCGAGGTGGGACGTACGCAAAGCTTTTCTTCTAATTTTTCACTGCCGCCGTGAGTTACCCATGCAACCTCGGGAGCAAAGCCCTCAACATGGTCCTTTTCCTTCTGAAGAAGTGACTCGGGGATAAACATCGGCATACATACGTTTTCGTGGCCTGTTTCCTTAAACATACCGTCGAGGATTCTCTGGATGTTTTCCCATATTGCGTAGCCGTAGGGGCGGATAACCATACAGCCCTTTACGCTTGTGTATTCTATAAGCTCAGCTTTCTTAACAATGTCGGTATACCACTTGGCAAAATCCTCTTCCATGGAGGTAATATCTTCGACCATTTTTTTATCGTTAGCCATAGTAATTTTCCTTTCGATTTATTCCCAAAAAATACATATATATAATAGTATACGAATTTTGCAATTTTCTGAGGTATTTTATCAACCCACAGAGAAAAACTGTGGGTTGAAATTATATTATTTATGCTTTTTTTACTGCAAGAGTAACATTTTTATCAGCGATTGCAACATCCTTCTTAAGGTCTGCATCAATGTCGCCGCAGATAACTACGTCGTCTGCAAGAAGCTCCTCGCACATATAAGCCTTGTTATCTTCAAGAACTGCCTTGATAAGAGCATCCTCAGTTGAAATAGCCATAACAACTCTCTGGTCAACCTCGTAGCCTGCTTCCTTACGGATAAGCTGACACTGACGGATAATATCACGGAGAGTACCCTCTGCGATAAGCTCGTCGGTAAGAACAACGTCAAGAGCGATGATAGCACCCTGCTGACATTCAGCGGAAACGATGCCTTCCTTGGTCTTTGTCATAACATTGAAGATTGAGCCGTCATAAGCCTCCTCGAAGCCTTCAACGAGTACTGCTTCGCCGCTCTTTACCTTAGCGGTGTATTCAGACATCTTTTCTGCTGATGCTGCTTCAAGGGCCTGCTTCATCTTATTTACATTACCCTTGAGTACTGCACCTGCAACCTTGAAGTTAACGGTGAGGTAGCTGTCCTCAAGTACGGAGGGATCGCTGATATATTCGATAGCCTTGATGTTAAGCTCGTCAAGGATGTTCTTTTCAAATACCTTGATGTCATCACTTACATTACCCTCACAGCAGACGTAAAGCTTTGAGAGAGGCTGACGGACCTTGATCTGATGCTCGTTACGAAGTCTCATAGCTACTGCGATGATGTCACGGGCGAAGGCAGTCTTTTCGATGATTGATTCATCCTCGAAGCCCTCGATAACTGTGGGCCAGTCTGAAAGGTGAACTGAAAGCTCAGCTGAAGGCATTACACGGCGGATAAGATTCTGCCAGATGCTCTCTGTCATAAAGGGAATGATGGGAGCCATTGTCTTAACGCAGGCGTTGAGAGCTGTGAAGAGTGTCCAGTAGGCGATCATCTTGTCGCTTTCGTCGCCTGTCTTCCAGAAGCGGCGGCGGTTTGTTCTGATATACCAGTTGGAGATATCGTCAACGAATACCTCAAACTCCTTAACTGCGTTGTATGATTTGTAATCGTCCATCTGGGCGGTTACTTTTCTGATGTAGTCGTTAGTTCTGCAGATGAGCCACTTATCTGTAACTGTCATAGCGTTCTTATCAGGTGTATAGCCGTCGAAGTTGGGCTTATCAAGCTTAGCGTAGGTTTCAAAGAAGGTGTAGATGTTCCAGAAGCCGAGAAGCTTTCTTCTTGCCTCGTCGCCGAGGTTGAAGCCGAAGCGTACGTCATTGGCAACGGGGCCGCCGGCATAGAGGTAACGTACTGTATCGGCGCCGATCTTTTCGGCAGCCTCGTCGAAGCGGATCATAAAGCCTGTCTTTGAGAATTTCTGTCCGTTTTCCTGAATAACACTTGAGTGGCAGAGTACTCTCTGATAGGGAGCCTTGTCTTCAAGAACGGTGCTCATAAAGAGCATTGAGTAGAACCAGAGACGAACCTGCGCGCGCATTTCAACAATCCATTCTGCGGGGAAGTTCTTTCTCCATTCTTCTTTATCGGTGAAGTAGCCTGTTGTTGAGAAGGGTACGATACCTGCGTCAAGCCAAACGTCACCAACGTCGGTGATTCTCTTAACATTCTTGCCGCACTTGGGACACTTGATTTCCACTTCGTCAATCCAAGGTCTGTGAAGCTCGGGAAGAGCGTCAACCTTAGCGGGATCAACAGCTAATTCCTTAAGCTCGTCGATTGAGCCTACAACGTGAACGTTGCCGCAATCCTCACATACATAGAAGGGGAGGGGCATACCGTAGTAACGCTTACGGGAAATATTCCAGTTACCCATATTGTTGAGCCAGTCAACCATTCTCTTGCCGTTTGATTCCGGCTCCCACTTAACGCTCATAGCGTTTCTGATAAGGCGGGGCTTAAGCTCCTCTGTGGTGATAAACCATGAGGGTACGAGACGGTAGATAAGCTCCTCCTTACATCTCCAGCATACGGGGTAGCTGTGCTCGTGGGGCTTGATGAGATAGAGTCTGTCTCTCTTCTTTAATTCTTCAAATACCTCGTCAGCGATAGTCTTTGTGTTCTTGCCTGTGAAGAAGCCAAAGCCCTTAAGGAAGATACCTGTATCGTCAACGGGCATAATCTCGGGAAGTCCGAGTCTCTTGCCTAATTCGTTATCCTCTGCACCGCAGCCGGGAGCGATGTGAACAACGCCTGTACCTTCTTCAGCGTCAACGTCTTCCCATGCAACGATCTTGTGCTCAAAGCCCTGCTGAGCTTCTAATTCGGGGAAGCAGGTGTCATACTTTTTGCCGACGAGCTCCTCACCCTTGAACATACGAAGAACCTCAAGCTTATCGTCACCGAGATATTTGATAGCGTTCTTAGCGAGGATAAGAGTCTTTTCGTCGCTCTTAACCTTAACCTCAACATAGTCGATTTCAGGATTAACTGCAAGAGCTACGTTTGAAGAAAGAGTCCAGGGGGTAGTTGTCCATACGATAATCTTACTGTCAGTACCTTCAATAGGAAGCTTGAAGAAAACAGAGTTATGTGTGATAGTCTTGTAAGAGCCTGTCATTTCATGCTCTGAAAGTGATGTACCGCAACGGGGACACCAG
>JAZSPQ010000096.1:0-12644 GCA_045537485.1 Acutalibacteraceae bacterium
GACCAGAGAATCATCGACTGGCTCGTTGCAGGCTTCAAGGCAGAGCAGGGCGTAGATCTCCGCGGCGACAAGATGGCTATGCAGAGACTTAAGGAAGCCGCAGAAAAGGCAAAAATTGAGCTTTCAGGCGTAACAACCTCAGCTATTTCACTTCCCTATATCACAGCAGATGCAACAGGTCCCAAGCACCTTGAAACAACTCTTTCAAGAGCAAAGTTCAACGAGCTTACCGCAGACCTTGTTGAAGCTACAATGGGTCCCGTACGTCAGGCACTTTCCGACTCAGGTCTCAAGACAAGCGAAATCGACAAGGTGCTTATGGTCGGCGGCTCATCAAGAATTCCCGCTGTTAACGATGCTATCAAGTCATTCCTCGGCAAGGAACCCTTCAAGGGCATAAACCCCGACGAATGTGTTGCTATGGGTGCCGCACTTCAGGGCGGTGTTCTCGGCGGCGACGTTAAGGGTCTTCTCCTTCTTGACGTTACACCTCTTTCACTCGGTATCGAGACAATGGGCGGTATCAACACAAAGGTTATCGAAAGAAATACAACAATTCCCACAAAGAAGAGCCAGATTTTCTCAACTGCAGCAGACAATCAGCCTTCAGTAGAGGTTCACGTTCTTCAGGGTGAAAGAGAGTTCGCAAGAGACAACAAGACTCTCGGCGTATTCAGCCTTGACGGTATTATGCCGGCACGCCGCGGCGTACCTCAGATTGAGGTAACCTTCGACATCGACGCTAACGGTATCGTACACGTATCAGCTAAGGACCTCGGCACAGGTAAGGAGCAGTCAATCTCCATCACTGCATCAACAAATATGTCAAAGGAAGACATTGAAAAGGCAGTTCAGGAAGCTGAGAAGTTCGCTCAGGAGGACAAGGCTCGCCGTGAAGAGGTAGACACAAGAAACGAAGCAGACCAGATGGTATATCAGTGCGAAAAGATTCTCTCCGAGGATACAGCTCAGGCTCTTTCAGCAGAGGATAAGGCAGAAATCCAGTCAAAGATTGATTCTCTCAAGAATGCTCTGAGCGGTCAGGACATCAACCTTATCAAGACTGAGAAGGAAGCCCTCACACAGGCTTTCTACAAGCTTTCAGAAAAGATGTATCAGCAGGCTAATCCTCAGGGCGGTGCTCAGGGCTTTAACCCCAATGATTTTGCAGGCGCTCAGGGCGGCTTTAATCAGGGTGATTTCGGCGGCGCAGCAGATAACGGCGGCTACACCGACGCAGGCTATACTGACGCAAATTTTACAGACGCTAACTAAAAAACTGCCATATTAAGCGCAGAACAAAAAGCAAAATACAGAGTCTTCAGGTGAAATCCGCCTGAAGACATCTGCTTGTGAAACGAAACTGTCCGGATGTGCTTTTTTAAACGTTTTTCACTCTTCGGAGTATAATAATACACCTTCAGAGTGAGAAAACGTTTTCTGCATCTTAATCTGACAGCTTTTAAAAGTTATATACAGAGGTATAAATATGGCAGAAAATAAACGCGATTATTATGAAGTCTTAGGTGTCAGCAAGGGCGCTTCCGACGATGAAATAAAAAAAGCATACCGTAAGCTTGCCAAGCAGTACCACCCCGACCTTAACCCCGGTGATGCAACTGCAGAGGCTAAGTTCAAGGAGGCCAACGAGGCGTACGAGGTGCTCTCCGACAGTGATAAGAAGGCGCGCTATGATCAGTACGGTCACGCAGGCGTTGACCCTAACTTCGGAGCAGGCGGCTTCGGTGGAGGCTTCGGAGGCTTCGGAGATATTGACCTTGGTGATATTCTGGGCAATATGTTCGGCTTCGGAGGTGGCTTCGGCGGCTTTGGCGGCGGCAGACAGCAGAATCCCAATGCACCGAGAAAGGGCTCTACAATACAGACCAATGTAACCATTTCCTTTGAGGAAGCGGCAAAGGGCTGTAAAAAGACCGTAAAGATAAACAAGGTCGAAAAATGTAGCGAATGTTCGGGTTCAGGTGCCGCAAAGGGGACAAGCCCCGAAACCTGTCAGACCTGTAAGGGCAGAGGACAGGTGAATGTTCAGCAAAGAACTCCCTTCGGAGTAATGAGCACAACAAGGCAGTGTCAGGATTGCGGCGGTAAGGGCAAGATAATTAAAAATCCCTGCCAAAAGTGTCGCGGAACAGGCCTTAACAGTAAGCCTCAGAGTGTTGATATAGAAATCCCCGCAGGTATTGACGACAGACAGTCACTTACCGTAAGAGGCGGAGGTAATCCGGGCGTTAACGGCGGCCCTACAGGTGATCTGAGAGTAAACGTCAACGTAAGACCGCATCCCTTCTTTGAGCGTGACGGCTTTGATGTCTGGTGCGAATTCAATGTTACCTATGCTCAGGCGGCTCTCGGTGATACTCTTTACATCCCCACTCTTGACGGTAAGGTTAAGTATGAGCTGCCTGCAGGCACTCAGCCCGGTGATGTTTTCCGCTTCAGAGGCAGAGGTATTCAGTCTCTCGGCGGCAGAGGCAGGGGAGATCAGTTTGTCAAGATTATTGTTGAGGTACCCAAAAATCTCAGCGAAAAGCAGAAAAACCTTCTTCGTGATTTTGACAAAACCCTCACAAATAAACCTAAAAACAATATCGACGACGGCACAACCGTCGGCGAAGAAAAGCGAAGCTTTTTTGACCGCTTTAAATAACAAACCAAGCAGTGTTTCTTCTGTGAAGCACTGCTTTTTCTAATCCCTAATCCCCGGTCCCTCTCATATTATCGCCTTCAAATGAATATAAATAAAAGAAAATGCAGGTGATAAAAATGATGAATTACATACTTCCCATAATGTTCATATTATCCTTCATTTCTGCCGCAGTGACGGGCAGAATGGAGGAACTTTCCGCTGCGGTTATTTCAGGGGGAGAAAGTGCAACTGAACTGCTTTTAAATCTGGTTGCCGTTATGTGCTTCTGGGGCGGTATAATGGAAGTTGCGGAAAAATCTGAAATAACAGTCCTTTTCTCGAGGTTTGTTTCGCCGATTTTGCGACTCATTTTCCCTAAACTGAAAAAAGAAAAATATGCCATGGAAGCTATTTCAATGAATGTTACGGCAAATATGCTGGGCCTGGGTAATGCGGCAACGCCTTTGGGGCTTGAAGCGATGAGAAGATTACAGGAAATAAACGGCGATACCTCCTCAGCAAGCGATGAAATGGTGGTGTTCGTTGTTATGAATACCGCCGCTATGAGAATAGTACCCACTACCGTTGCGGCAATAAGAGGGCAGTACGGCTCAGCGGAGCCTATGTCGATTATGGTGCCTACAATTCTGACAACGGTTTCCGCAATGCTTATAGCGGTAACCGTTGCAAAGCTCGGCTGTAAAATAATGAAAAAGTCAGGTGAAAAGAAGTGCTCGAGCAGATAAGTCGCTGGGTTTTACCTTTAACGGTTACGCTGATAGTTGCTTTTGGCTTTTTTAAGAGGGTCAGGGTGTTTGATTGCTTTAGGACAGGTGCATTGAAAGGACTCAAGACGGTTTACGGCATCCTTCCCACAATAGTAGGTCTTGTTGTTGCGGTAACAATGCTCAGGGAAAGCGGAGCTATGGAAATATTATCCTCTGCTTTTTCGGGCGTTGCAGCTTTTTTAGGCGTACCTGAGGAGATTATCCCCGTAGCACTTCTGACACCTGTTTCAGGCGGCGGTTCCATGTCGGTCTTTCAGGGCGTGCTTGAGGATTACGGCCCCGATTCCTTTATCGGTCAGGTTGCATCGGTGCTTATGGGTGCAACGGATACCACCTTTTATGCGGTGAGCGTATATTATGCGGCGGTGGGTATAAAAAATACCCGACACACACTTTTTGCAGGCCTTGCCGCAGACTTTGCAAGCCTTGTGCTGTCTTCTGTATTTGTAAGATTAACCCTGTGAGGGTGAAAACTTGCAAAAAATGTCGATATATGTTATAATTAATTGATTTTGGAAGTTTTAATAAACACGGAAAAGAAAAATAAAGGAGTTTTATATGATAAAAAGAACACTTTGTTTAATGCTTTCGATTATAACTGTTATATCATCCTTCAGCTTATTACTCGGCGCAAGTGCTGCTGAAGAAGCTGTTGTCGCTGTCGGTTCAGATGAAGCCGTAAGCACAGTGGCGGCAGTTACAGATGCTGACGGCACAATGAGCCTTCTCGCTTCTCTTGTGAAAAAGTTTCCCGACGGTAAATACTGGAATCATATGGGCTCAGATAAAAACAGTCCCGATACGACGACGGATAAGCCCTGCTCATCTCACCGCGGCTGCAGCTGGGTTGAGGGGGCCTGCTCCTGCAACAGCTTTGACAGGTCAATACAGTGTATGGGCTACGCACATAAAGTTGCTTATGATATCTGCGGAGTTTCTCCGAGAAGCAGTTTTACAAAGAGCACTAAGCTTAATGTTGATAGTTTAAGAGTGGGCGATATTATCCGCTTCAGACAAGACGGTCACTCAATTTGTGTTACGGGCATAAAGGGTACACAGATTTCCTTTACCGACTGTAACTGGGATTATAAGTGCGGTATCAGATGGGGTGTTATGGATATATCCTATATAAAAAACAGGGGCTTTACCTATGTTCTTCATCTTAACGGCAACGACAGAAAAAACACCGACCTCTATTTCTTTGATCACATAGAGGACTACGAGAATGCCGAGCCTGAGCAGACTCCGAAAAACGCTGAAACATGGACTATGAGCGACAGCAATCTCAATGTGAGAGATAAGGCGAGTGTTGACGGCAAAAAGGTCGGTTCAATCCCTGCCAACAGCAAATTCACTGTAACTGAAAAGCAATATTCCGATGACTACCTCTGGGGCTATGTGACATACGGAAATATTGAAGGCTGGGCGGCACTTAATTATTCGGAATATGAAAGCGGATATTATCAGAAGCCTCTGATTTCAAATGCAAAATCGGTTTACGAGAGCTATGAGCTTAAGTTTAACTGGGATGAGGTCGGCGGTGCGAACTATTATCTTTTCAGGCTCTACGATGAGAATAAAAAGGTAATAAAGCAGTTTAATGTTTACGGTGCAAGCTCTGCGACGGTAACTGTTGAAGCTGACGGGAAATATTATGCCAAGGTATTTTCAAGATGTAAGCACGCATCCTCGTGGGTGTTAGGCGGTAACCTTATCGGTTTTGATGTTGAAAAAGCTGAAGAAGCCGTTGAAATCAGCAGCATCAGTCTTTCAAACACATCGCTTTCAATAGTTCAGGGAGAAAAGGCAACTCTTGAAGCAAAGGTTGAGCCTTCCGATTATAACGAAAGCCTTGTGTGGACGTCTTCCGCACCGGAAACAGTGTCGGTTGAAAACGGTACCGTTACTGCTCTTGCCTGCGGAAAGGCTACGGTTTATTGCAAAAATTCCGACGGGACTGTCAGTGCGCAGTGTGCCGTTACTGTCAAGCCCGAAAACATAACAAATCCCGCTCATGTGGCAAAGGAAACAACCACCAACGCCATCACCTTCACATGGGATGAAGTCAGCTATGCCGACGGCTATGATATTCACAGATACAATGCAGCAAAGAAAAAATACGAAAAAATGGGCAGTACCGATACGGCAAAGTATACCGACGCTACCGTTGAGGCAGGTAAGAGCTATTACTATCTTATCAGAGCTTTTGTTAATACGGAAAGCGGAAGAGTCAACGGAGCAAATACCAAAATTAAATTTGCAACAAGACCGCTGAAGGTTACGGGTCTCAAGCAGACGGCTTCCTCAACAGGTTCCGTTACTCTCAGCTGGAATGAAACGGATAATGCTACGGTTTATGTTCTTTATAAATATGACTCGGCAAATAAAAAGTACGAAAAGGTTAAGGTGCTCAAGACAAACAGTATGGTTGTGAGTGTTGCACCCGGTGAAAGCCGTTATTACAGAGTCTATGCCGCCACAAAGGTAAACGGAAGCTATCTTTACTCAGCGGTATCCGATAAATTGTTTACCGTTGCGGGCCCCGAAAAGGCTGAGCTCACAGCAAAGTCCGATAAAAAGGGTGTTGTAAGTCTCTCCTGGGATAAGGTGGACAGCGCTTATTACTATTACCTTTACCGCTACACCTCCTCAACGGGCTACAAGCGTATAGCAACACTTAAAAGTAATGTTACGAGCTACACTGATAAAGATGTTAAAAGCGGCACAAAATATTATTATAAGGTCCGTGCTGTAGCCCTCAAGGGTGGAGTGGCAGGCTACGGCTTATACTCAGATCAGGTGTCGGTTAAAGCAAAATAAGGTCACTGCAATGCCGTTAGCTTAACGGCATTGTGTTATAAGGAGGTGTGTCTGTGGAAGGGAATCCGAAGCTTGCCTTGTTAAGAGCCAAGGCTATGAAGCTGCCTTTGACTCCGGGCGTATATATTATGAAAAACAAAAGCGGTAAGATTATATACATCGGTAAGGCAAAAAAACTTAAAAACAGAGTAAGTCAGTATTTCGGTTCACAGAACAGACACAGCACCAAGGTGAAAAAAATGGTTGAAAATGTTGACGATTTCGACTATATTCTCACCGACAGCGAGTTTGAAGCCCTTGTTCTGGAATGCAGCCTTATTAAACAGAATATGCCCAAATATAATATTCTTTTAAAGGACGATAAGGGCTACAGCTATATAAAAATAACCAAGGGAGAATGGGGTAAGATTTCTCCCTGCTTCAAAAAAGACGACGACAATGCCGAATATCTGGGGCCTTACACAGGAAATTTCTCGGTTACAAATGCAGTTGAGCAAGCCTGTGAAATTTTTAGGTTGCCCACTTGCTCAAAGCAGTTCCCGCGTGATATTTCAAAAGGCAGACCTTGCCTTAACTATTTCATTTCCAGATGCTCAGGCGTGTGTGCAGGAAAGATAAGTCAGAAGGAGTATAGCGAAAACGTCAAAAGCGCTGTTGATTTTCTCAGAGGCGGCAGCACAAAAATGCTCAGGGAGCTGCAAAAAGAGATGGAAGAGGCTGCCGAAAATCTCGAGTTTGAAAAAGCAGCCCGGGTACGTGATAAAATCAAAGCCATTGAAAGGATAGCCTCAAGGCAGAAGGTTGTTGTTAAGGACAGCGTTGAAGAGGATGTTTTTGCTCTTGTGGAAAGCGGAGAAAAGGCGTGTCTTGCCGTTTTAAGCTTCCGAGAGGGACTGCTTGTAAACAGCGAACACTTTATTATGTCTCTTTCCGAGGGCATGAGGCAGGAGGCTGTAACCTATTACTACTCAATGGGAAGAAATATTCCCTCCACGGTTATAATTGACGAAGAAATAGAGGACAGGGAGCTTATAAGTGAATACCTGAGCGAAAAGAAGGGCAAAAAGGTAAATATAACCGTACCTAAAAGAGGCGAAAAAGCAAAGGTTCTCGAAATGTGCCTTAGCAATGCCGCCCAGAAGCTGGGCGAGCATCTTGGGAAAACCGGCAAAGAGACCGCCGTGCTTGACGAGCTGAAAAAGCTTCTGAAGCTTGACAGAACGCCCGAATATATCGAATCCTACGATATATCTCATACGGGCGGCAGTGACAATGTTGCAGGTATGGTGGTTTTCAAAAACGGAAAGCCCTTTAAAAGTGCATATCGCCGTTTTGCGGTTAAGTCCTTTGAGGGTCAGGATGATTACGGCTCAATGCGTGAGGTTATAAGCCGCCGCTTCAACCGTTATATTGAGGAAAAGGATAAAGGTGAGGGCTTTGGCAGACTCCCGGATCTTATTTTGCTTGACGGCGGCGAGGGGCAGGTTAATGCGGTTAAGCCGATTATTGAAGCCTTCGGTCTTAATGTGCCCGTTTTCGGTATGGTTAAGGATTCAAAGCACAGAACAAGAGCCATTTCCGCTGACGGCGGCGAGATTGCCATAAGCTCCTTAAGGCAGGTTTTCACTCTTGTATCCTCTATTCAAGAGGAGGTTCACCGCTTTGCCATAACCTATCATAAACAAAAGCACGGAAAATCTGCCGTGGCTACCTCTCTGACGAAAATTGAGGGTATAGGTGAAAAGAAAGCGGCACTGCTTCTCAAAAGCTTCAGGACTGTTTCGAAAATATCGGCTGCCGATAAAGAGCAGCTGAGCGCAGTAAAGGGCATTACAAAAAAAGATGCCGAGAACATATATAATTATTTTAATTGTGAAAGATAATTATATTCATTGATTAAAAAATCCGCATAAAACAGTGAGAGATTGAAACATATAAAGCAAAAAAACTTGATTTTTGTAAAAAAATGTGGTAATATGTTCACAAAAGGGGGAACTGATTATGGTGAAAGAAATGCTCAAAAAGGTTAGAAAAGAGCACAAACTTACTCAGGAGGATGTTGCTAAAATTCTGGGTATAGACAGAACCACCTATACTTTCTATGAGACAGGCAAAACAAGCCCGTCAATTTCAACTCTTGTTACTCTGGCAAATCTCTATAACTGCACGTTGGGCTATCTCGCAGGTGTGGAGGAGAATAATCCCAGATTCAAGAGAGTGCAGACGGATATTTCTTTGTCCGATCCTGACCCTGTTGCGCGCCTTTCGAAAGAGGAGCAGTTGGCTGTTATGTATTTCAGACTGATTCCCGACGACAGAATAGACGAGGCAATTGACCTTCTCAGGAGTCTCGGCAGATAAATTAAAAAAGGCTGTTGCATCATATAGGTGATGCAGCAGTTTTTTGTTATGTTAACTGAAAAAACTCTTGACAAAAGGCCCTGAAAAATTATATACTGAAATTACCAAATTAAGGAGGTATATAAAATGAAAAAAATTATTGCACTTATTCTTGCTCTCATCATGACATTCTCAATGGGCACTGTTGCTTTCGCTGAAGGTACAGAAATTGATGACACAACAGCAGGTGAAACAGAAAACACTCCCAACGAGGGTGGAGAAGGCGAGGCCGAAACAGAAGAAGCAGGCGATTTCGATTGGCTTCTCGATCTTCCCTTCTGGACAGTTAAGCCCGCAGCAAAGATTGCAAAGATTCTTCTTAAGTTCGTTAAGGTGTTTGTGAAGCTTGCTGTAATCTTCGGTCTTGTTGACACAAATGACATTATCGGTCAGATTGAGGATCTCATCAACGGCACAGTAAACGGCGATGCACCCACAGAGGAAGCACCCGAAGCTCCCGCAGAGCCCGTTGCACTGCTTATATAATTATAACATGAGCTTAAAAATAAGACCTTTGGCGGATATTTCGCAAGGTCTTATTTTTTTACCTTCTTAAGTGATAAAAAAATTGGTTAATATTGTTGACTTTTTCCATATAATTCATTATAATAAAGATACTAGTATAGGCGCTCAGTATAATTGCGCCGTTTTTAGGAGGATTATTATGAAAAAAATAATTGCAGTTTTATTATCAGTTGTTTTACTTTTCAGCTGTACTGCTGTTGTAGCTTCTGCAGCTCTTGTTTACGGTGAGCAGGTTCCCGTTGATGAGGGTATTGACGGCTTTGTATTTCAGTACAGAGTAACAGGCGAATGCACCTGTGAAGAGGGACACAACACAATCGGCAAATGTCATTGCTGTATTTTCTGCCCCAACCTTGACGTTTCTTATCTTACAGATTGCGCAACAGCTCAGAATACCGACGGTGCAACAGGCTTTGACGGAACATTATGCTGTCTCAACTGCACAGGCATCTGGCCCTGCGACTGTGGCTGTGCTTGCTGCAACGAAAAGGATCAGGATTTAAGCGATAACGAAAACAACATCGGTGATTTCTGGGGTCCCGAGCAGCAGGAAAGCTTTGTTGATGCTTTCCAGTCAATTCTCAAGCAGATCAGTGATGCATTTGACAGATTCTTTAATGCAATCTTCGAATTCCTGAGACTTTACGAGATTCTCGGTATTGAAAGAAACTAATTAAATATGCGATAATAAAGCACCCGAAAAGGGTGCTTTATATTTGGTAAAAACTATTTAATTTATTAAATAATTTTGAATAAACTATTGACATTCAGTGTATTGTGGTATATAATATAGCCATATTAAAGGTAACTTTAATAAATATTATTATGGAGGAAAATACAATGAACGCAGACTTTTTTGCAACATTTGAAAAAATCTGGCAGGCTCTTTGGGCATACATTTACAAGGTGCTTGCTTACTTCTACCCCGCAGAAGAAGAATAATTAATCTTACTTATTTAAATTTTTTAAGAAGGAGGATAATAAAATGAATCTTGATATTCTTAAGACCATGTGGCAGTATCTTTGGGACTTTATCTATGAAGTTCTTGCTATCTTTGGCATTACAAGAGACGAAGAAGGCAACCTCGTAAAATAATTCTTATTGAATTAAACAATTGTTTAATAAACAAATCCTGCCAAAAGGCAGGATTTGTTTTTATAATTTTAAAAATATATTGACTTTTTTTATAAATAATTATAAAATGAGTATGTACCCGAAGGGTGCAAATTAAATTTGGAGGTTAAAACTATGGAAGATTTTTTCGCAAAAATTGATGAAATTTTAAACTGGCTTTATGATGTTATCGCACAGATTATCAACCTTATAACCAACGGTCCTAAAACAGAAGGCGAAGAAGAATAATCTGAAGCAGATGTCTCTTGCATTATGCAAGGCTTAAAACAGTGAAAAAATAACAGGTATTTATGAGTCCTTCTCAAAAATACCTGTTAAACTTTTTTATTCATATTTGCAAACATCTATCCAACCAAGTGAACCCGAATACTTCTCGAGCTCCTGCATATTAAGCTCAATAGCACTGTTACTGCTTCCGCAGGCGGGGAAAACCGTCTCAAACCGCTTGAGTGATTCGTCCAGATATACTTTTACACCGTCATTTATTGCGAAAGGACACACACCGCCGACAGAGTGACCTATCATTTCATCAACCTGCTCGAAGGTGAGCATCTTTGCCTTCTGGTGGAAAAATTCCTTGTATTTCTTGTTATCAATACGTGCATCTCCTGCAACGACAATGAGAATGGCTCCTTCATTAACAAGAAATGAGAGGGTTTTTGCAATTCGCTGACCCTCAACGCCTACCGCCTTTGCGGCAAGCTCAACGGTGGCACTTGAAACCTCAAACTCAAGGATTCTCTCCTCCATACCGTACTGCCTGAAATATTCTCTTACCTTTTCTATAGCCATTATTATCACATCCGTAATTTTTTTATAATTATATCCCTGCGGACAAATAAAGTCAACCCCGCCTTATATTGACAACGGATAAAATTAAGCCTATACTTGAGATGTAAACTTGCCTGCCCCTTCAGGGGAAGGTGGCGGCGTAGCCGTCGGAAGGGGCGCTCTACCTACACCGAAAGGAGAATTCCTATGAAAACACTTCGCGAAAAAGCAAAGGAAAATATAATTGTTGTCGCTCACAGAGGTGCGGCAGGGGGTAATATACCCTGCAACACAATGGCGGCCTACGAAATTGCTCTTAAGCAAGGTGCAGATATGCTTGAGGTTGATTTGAATTGCAGTCGTGACGGAAAGCTTTTCCTTTTTCATCCGATGATGGAGCTTTCACATATGAATCTTCCCTTGCTTCTCAGTACCCTTTCTTATAAAGCCGTCAGCAAAATGCACTACGTAAACTTTGACCGTACCAAAACTCAGTTTACCGTACCCTCCTTTGACGATTTTCTTGAGCAGTTCAAGGGCAGATGCTACATAAACATTGATAAATTCTGGTCGAATCCTCAGAAGATATACGAGGCGATAAAGCGTCACGGTATGACTGACCAATGTCTCGTAAAGAGTAAGCCCTCTGAAAAGGTTTTCAGGCTTCTTGAGGAAATGGCGCCCGAGCTTCCCTATATGCCGATAGTACGTGATAACCACAATTGCCATGAGGAGCTTCTTAAAAGAAATATCAACTATATCGGTGTTGAGGCGCTCTTTTCTGATGACAGCTCTTATCTTGCAAGCGACAAATTTATAACTAAGATGCACTCAGACAACATTCTTGTGTGGGCAAACGCCATAATTTATGATTTTAAGCAGCAGCTTGCCGGCGGACACAGTGACGATACCGCCCTTACGGTCAGTGAGGACGAGGGCTGGGGCTGGCTTGCGGATAAGTCCTTCGATTTTATTCAGACCGACTGGACGATGATGCTTGTTGACTATCTCAAAAAAACAGACAGATATTATAAATAAGGTGATAATATGAAAAACAGACTTATAATTTTTGATTGCTTCGGTGTCATTTTTGAGGAGATTGCACCTCCCTTTTTCAGAAATCATTTTGAGGAGGAAACTGCCGCAATTCTCAAGGAAAAATATTTTGTGCCTGCCGACCTTGGTGAAATAACGAGAGACGAGCTTTTTGACCGTATGTCAAGTGAGCTTAATATGAAAAAAGAGGATATTCTCATTGAGTGGGATGAGCTTACCCGCTTTCGCCCTTATATGGTACCGATTATCGAAAAGCTCAGAGAAACTGCGGATATAGCCCTTCTTTCAAATGCACCTCTCGGATTTGTTGAAGAAATCTTCGAAAAAAATAACATTACCCGTCTTTTCGACAAAATGTTTGTATCGGCAAACCTTAAAATGGCAAAGCCGGATCCTGCATTTTATATGCACTGTGTCAATTCCTTCGGCAAAAAGTACGATGAAATCTTTATGATAGACGACAGTCCTAAAAATCTCGAATACTTATCTGAAATCGGCATAA
>JAZSPQ010000014.1:0-9428 GCA_045537485.1 Acutalibacteraceae bacterium
GCAGCGGCAATCCGTGACTTTATAAACAGAGTAGGCGTTTCAAAGGCTTACAGTGTTGTTGACTTCGGTCTTTTAGAGGCCTGCGTAAGAGACAATCTCAACGAGAATGCTCCCCGCTGTATGGCGGTTCTTCGCCCCCTCAAGGTTATCATCGATAACTATCCCGAGGATTTAGTTGAAGAGCTTGAGCTTCCCGTAAATCAGGATAAGCCTGAGATGGGCACAAGAATAACCCGCTTCTCAAAGGAAATCTATGTTGAAAAAGAGGACTTCATGATAGAGCCTCCCAAAAAGTATTTCAGACTCTTCCCCGGCAACGAGGTACGCCTCAGAGGTGCATACTTCGTTAAGTGTGTCGGCTATAACACCGACGAAAATGGCGAGGTTACCGCAGTACACTGCACATATGACCCCGAAAGTAAGGGCGGCAACTCCCCCGACGGAAGGAAAGTCAAGGGTACTCTTCACTGGGTAAGCGCAAAGAACTGCATCGACTTTGAGGCAAGACTCTACGACAGACTTTTCGTTAACCCCAACCCCTCAGACGAGTCAACCGGCTCCTTCAAGGATAACCTCAATCCCGACTCACTTCAGATTCTTGAAGGCTGTAAGCTTGAGGACGGCGTCGGCACTCTTAAGGTCGGCGACACCTTCCAGTTTATGCGTCAGGGCTACTTCTGCGTTGACACCACAACTAACGATGAAAAATTAGTGTTTAACAGAACTGTTGCACTTAATTCTTCATGGAAATAAAGGAGAAAAAAATATGAAACTTGCACACCGTATAATCACCCCGATTTTTGCTGTGGGAGCAATAGCACTGGGCTTCTTCCTCAAGATGTTCTATTTCCAGATCAGCGGCTCCTCCGATACCGTATCAGGCGTTCTCGCTCTTATTCAACAGCTTGCACCTGCTTTCGGCGGTAATTTCTCACTTGAATATGAGTATTCCGTTTTTGAGCTTATCAAGATGCTTCTGGGAGCAGGCGACACAAGCTCACTGAACGCTGCAAGCTTTATGACAGTCTTTGCACCTATAAAAACTCATCTTATCGTTTTTATTGCCTTCCTGCTTCTTGCAATCGTTGTTCTTCTTGCAATTACCGTTCTTTCGGCTCTCGGCAAGAGAAAGGCGACCCTCATCACCAGCTGTGTAGGTCTTGTTTTCCTTTTTGTTTCAATAGTATCCTCAAGACTTGCCTTTGACATCATTACAAGCCCTGAAGGCGGCGTTTCATTGGGTGCACTTGTTCAGAGCTTTGTTGGCAATGAGATCATTTCACAGATTCTTGCAGTAGAGGCTGTTCAGTCGGCTATCGACGGTCTTATAAGCGTTCAGACAGCTATACTCTCCGCAGGCTTCTTTGCTATTCTGGGTATGTTCCTTCTTATTATCTTCTGGACAATTTTTGCAAATATGATTATTAAAAATCCCATCCATATCAAGAGAAAGCACAGAAGGAAGCCCGTTCTTAAAAGACCCTCAGCATTTTTCCAGAAATAATCGAAAACAGACTTCATATTACACCGCCCGAAAAAGAGTTCTTTTTCGGGCGGATTTGTTTGCTTTTAGGGCGGATTTATTAAAATTGACAAAATATGCGGCAGAGTATATAATTAAAGTTACAGCGATTATATACAAAAAGGAGAATTAAAATGAGAACTGTTGTTTCAATTAACAAGAATTGGCTTTTTAAAAAGCCGGACACAGAGCAAATCAACATCGACCTTCCTCACTCTTGGAATGCCGTTGACGGTCAGGACGGCGGCGCAGACTATTTCAGAGGTACCTGCCGTTACACCAAAAACCTGCTTAAATCAGAATTACCCGAAAGCGACTGCTATTATCTTGAAATCAGAGGTGCAAACTCCTCTGCAGACGTTTTTGTAAACGGTGAAAAGCTTGCACACCACGACGGCGGCTACAGCACCTGGCGTGTAGATATCACAAAGCACATCAAGGAAGAAAACCTTATTGAAATTGATGTTGACAACTCCCCGAATGACAGAGTTTATCCTCAGATGGCTGACTTCACCTTCTACGGCGGTATTTACCGTGACGTGAACATCATCTGTGTTCCCGAAAGCCACTTCGACCTTGATTATTTCGGCACCCCCGGTCTCAAGGTTACACCTGAAATCAAGGGTAAGGATGCAGAAATCGAAATCGAAGCCTATCTCACAAACAGAAAAGAGGGTCAGCTTCTCCGCTATACGGTTTATGACGCTGAAGGCAATGTGGTTGCAACAAAAACAACCGACGATGAGGATGAAGATTTTGAAATCAAGAATGTACATCTCTGGCACGGAAGAAAGGACCCCTACCTTTACTCAGCTAAGGTTGAGCTTCTCGACGGCGAAACAGTGCTTGACGAAATCAGCTCCCGTTTCGGTTGCCGTACCTTTAAAATCGACCCGAATGAAGGCTTCTTCCTCAACGGCGAGAAATATCCCCTTCACGGTGTTTCACGTCATCAGGACCGCCTCGGCATAGGCAACGCTCTTCTTCCCGAGCATCATAAGGAAGACATGGAGCTTATCTGTGAGGTAGGTGCAAACACCATCCGTCTTGCTCACTATCAGCACGACCAGTATTTCTATGACCTTTGCGACGAAAAGGGTATGGTTGTATGGGCAGAGATTCCCTACATCTCACAGCATATGGCTACAGGCCGTGAAAACACGATTTCACAGATGAAGGAGCTTATCACTCAGAACTACAACCACGCTTCAATCGTTGTCTGGGGACTTTCAAACGAAATCACAATGCACGGTGCCGCAGACCCTGACCTTATAGAAAACCACAGAATTCTCAACGACCTTTGTCACAAAATGGATAAGACACGCCTTACCACCATTGCCTGTCTTTCAATGTGCGACCCTGACAGTGAGTACATCAAGATTCCCGATGTGATTTCCTACAACCACTATTTCGGATGGTATGGCGGAGAGACCTCAATGAACGGCCCCTGGTTTGATAAATTCCACAAGAATCACCCCGACATTCCCGTCGGCTGCAGTGAATACGGCTGTGAAGCTCTCAACTGGCACACCTCAAAGCCTGCTCAGGGTGACTACACCGAAGAATATCAGGCATATTACCACGAAGAGCTTATCAAGCAGCTCTTCTCAAGAGATTTCATCTGGTCAACTCACGTATGGAATATGTTTGACTTCGGTGCCGATGCCCGTCAGGAGGGCGGCGAAAACGGTCAGAATCACAAGGGTCTTGTAACTATGGACAGAAAGTATAAGAAGGACTCCTTCTTCGCTTACAAGGCATGGCTTTCCGATGAACCCTTCGTTCACCTTTGCGGCAAAAGATATATCGACCGTGTCGAAGACGTAACTAAGATAACGGTATATTCAAATCTCCCCGAGGTTGAACTTTTTGCAAACGGTGAAAGCCTCGGCAAAAAGGCAGCCGCTGATCATTTCTTCTATTTCGACGTGCCCAACAAGGATATTACCGAGCTCAGAGCCGTTGCAGGTGACTGTGAGGACACTTCATCCATTCGCAAGGTTGATACAATCAACGAGGAATATGTTTTCAAAGAGAAGGGTGCCATCCTCAACTGGTTTGACATCACAACTCCCGAGGGTTACCTCAACATCAACGATAAATTCTCAACAATCTGCAGCACCTTCAAGGGTAAGCTTGTCACCGTTTCCTTCGTTCTTCTGCTTCTTAAAAAGTTCAAGGCAACAAAGAAAGGCGATAAGGGCGGCAAGAAGGAAGGCGGCGGACTTCCCGGCGGAATGAAGCCCTCAAAGGAGCTTTTACAGATGGCAGGCGCCTTCACTCCCCTTCGTATAGCAAATCTCATCGGCGCTATGGAAATCAAATGCACCAAGGAAGAGCTGCTCGCAATAAACACAAAGCTTAATAAAATTAAAGCACCCAAATAACAGCAACTGCACCGCCCATTGGCTGAATATGAAAAAGTCTCCCGTTTAGGGCGACTCAGACTGTCGATAAAGTCGCAAGAGCAACAACGCCTTGTTGACGGAAAAGATTATAAATTTTAACTGTTCAACGCAAAAAAATGGTTGGAACATCGAATCCCAACCATTTTTTGGCATTGTTTTGCCCTTTTTTCGGGTCAAGACTGCTATTCTCAGAAGCGGAACAAACCCTCAAGAAATCCTTTTTTAGGCTTATGATTGCCGCCAATGTTATCGGCTTTGACAAGAATGGTATCATCACCGATTACCTCCATATCATTCCAGCAGATTTTTATATCCTCCTCCCTTCCGAGAAAGCCGAAGCCTCTCGGTCTGCCCCATATTATTATTGACACTATACAGCCTGTGCAGGTGTCTATTTCCACATCACAGACCTGACCTAAACGGCAGCCTGTTTTTGCGTTGATAACCTCTTTACTTCTTAAATCGGTAACACAGCAGTTCATAAAAAAAATCACCTCACTGTATTCTATTCAGCGAGGTGATTATATTTGATTATATAAAATCAAGAAGGTCGGTGATTTTTTCAATTTCAGCACTTACACCCGGATTTCCGAGTCCCTTGCCGTAAAAATCGCCGTAATTCATTCTTATTGCCTTCATATCCGCGCCGAGAGCCCCCTGAATATCGTTTACGGGATGATCTCCCACGAAAAGAGCCTCTTCGTTGCGTACTCCTGCTCTCTTGCAGGCTTCGTCAAAAATGCCTCTTGCGGGCTTGTAGATGCCTATATCGCCGGATACCACCACAACATCAAACATATCTCTGATGCCTGCAGTGTCGAGCTTGATATTCTGCAGTGAGGATACGCCGTTTGTGATACAGCCTAAGATATATCCTCTTCTCTTGATTTCATTAAGTACGTCAAGAGCGCCGTCAAGCATAACGATGTGCTTTCCGAAATCGTAATTGAAGGAATCGTAAAGCTCCTGCATAGGCGGATGATTTTCCCACTGCCACAGCTCTATCATTTCAGGAAAGTAAACCTCTCTGTCCTTATAGCCTCCGTCAACGTGCTCCTCCATTTCATCCATTTTTCTGAGCAGCTCTTCCTCGGTTATATCGGGGAAGTATTTTTTTACAAACTGCTCGCAGTAAAGTCTGTAAGCTCCCTTTCTGCTCTGGAGGGTATCGTCAAAATCAAAAAATATTGCTTTTACATCTAATTTAGCCATTTTTTATAACCTCACTGTATATTTTAAGTGCAGTAACCTTATCCTTTTCAACCTGCTTTTTAAGCTCCTCAAGGCTTGGAAATTTAACCTCTCCTCTTATATATCCGAGAAGGCTTACTTCAACGCTCTTGCCGTAAAGGTCACCGCTGAAGCCTATTATGCAGGTCTCACTTCTCATTGAATCCTTTGCTACGGTAGGTCTTATGCCTACGTTTGTAACAGCGGGATAGTATCTGTCCCCCAGCCTTACTCTTGATGCATACACACCGTAGCAGGGTACTATAAAATCTGCGGGAAAAAACTGATTGATTGTAGGAAAGCCGAGAGTATGACCCACTCCGTCGCCTCTTTTTACAACTAAATCATAGCTGAAAAACTCGCCCAAAAGAGTGTTTGCCTTTTCAATATGCCCCGCCATAATAAGCTCTCTTATCTTAGTTGAGCTGATTATATCCTCGCCTAAAAGAACAGGCTCCTGAGAGAAAACCCTGATACCCATAGGTTCAAAATACTCGCTCAGCGTTTGTGCATTTCCCCTGCCGCCCTTACCGTAGCGGTAATCGTAGCCGCAGGAAACCGCCTTTACATTAAGCTGTTCAATAAGTATTTTTTCGGCAAATTCCTCCGGAGTGTAATTCATACTTTTTCTGAAGTCGAAATCCACAACGGTAAAGCCCATTTTTATAAGTTTTTCTCTCTTTTTCTTCTCACTCATAAGCATCGGGGGAACCTTACCGGAAATAAGCTTTCTCGGGTGAATATCAAAAAGAAGAACTGCGGGGACAAGGTTATTTTCCTTAGCATATTGCAAGGCTTTGCCGAGAACAACCTGATGGCCCTTATGTATGCCGTCGAAGTAGCCGAGAGCAACCGCAGAGCCTCTTGAACGGATTTTTTCCTCTGTTTTCATATAACCTTCCCCCTTTCTTTAAATTTCAACATAAACCTTTTTTGCGTTCATAACCTGAGCCTCACTGTCGATTTCACCTATACCGAGGAATGCCCCTTCGGGTGAATAAACACAGTGAAGTCCCGGTGTTTTGTTGCCGCCGAAGCGGTTACAGTCAAGACTTCCGCCGTTTGAAAAGCGCTTTGCCTGAGCCTCGCTGACCTTCAGCTTATCATAGCTGAGAATTGTATCAACCGCTTCTACCGCTTCAGAAAGTCTTCCCTCCGCCTTCATTTTTTCAAGCTCTTCAACTGTAAAGCATCGGCTTTCATCTATACCGTTTGCCTTGGTACGTCTGAGGCTTGTCATAACCGCACCGCAGCCGAGAGCCTCACCGATATCGGAAATCAGCGAGCGTATATAGGTGCCGCTTGAGCACTCTACTTCAATTTCATATTCCT
The DNA here is from genome assembly GCA_045537485.1 of Acutalibacteraceae bacterium. Taxonomy (GTDB): domain Bacteria; phylum Bacillota; class Clostridia; order Oscillospirales; family Acutalibacteraceae; genus UBA6857. Next base: position 6,493 of record JAZSPQ010000014.1, read on the forward strand.
TATTTTCTTCGTTAGCCTGCGTCAGCTCGAGACGGTAAACGGTTATCCGTCTTTCCTCTCTTTCAACCTCAACACCCTGCCTTGCAAGAGTGTAGAGCCGTACTCCGTCTTTTTTTATCGCAGAGTACATAGGAGGAAGCTGACTGATTTCTCCGCGGAAGTGTGAAAGTGCTTCTCTCACATCATCCGCCGAAGCACTGACCTTACTCGTCGTAAGCACCTCACCCGTAATATCAAGAGTATCGGTGGTTGTGCCGAGCCTGAAGGAGGCTCTGTAAGCCTTATCGTGACTCGGGATAAGCTCTATAAATCTTGTTGCACCGCCGAGGGCAACGGGTAAAACCCCCGTAGCCATAGGGTCAAGAGTGCCCGTATGACCGATTTTTTTCATATCGAATATTTTTCTGAGCCTTGATGCAGCAAAAAAGGATGTCATCCCTTCGCTTTTATCAAGGTATACAAAACCTGTCACAGTCTCACCCCTTCCGATATCACAAGGTATATTCACCACAGCGGACAAAACTATCACTTACAGTTTGCTGTCCGCCGCAGAGCACTGCCGCCAAAGTGTAGGCTAATGATATATTACCGCTCGCCGCATGGCGTTACTTTCTTGAAAACCCCTCAGTCAGAACTTCGTCCTGACAGCTCCCCTTTCAGGGGCGCCGAGTAACCAAAGAACTTTTCTTATTATTACTTTATAATTTCGTTGATTATATAATCAACAACTGTGCCGCTTACCTCTTCAACTGTCTTACCGCTGAACTGACAGCCCGCCGCTCTCGCGTGTCCGCCGCCGCCGAAGTGAGCACAGATTTTTGCCGCATCAAAGTTTTCACTGCTGCGGATTGATACGCCTACCTTGTCGCCTTCCTCTTCCTTGACGGTGATGCCTATTTCAACACCCTCGATCTGCCTTGTGATAGGCTTGATAGCGTCAAGGGCACTCTTATCTGTTTTACACTCCTCAAGCATCGCCCTTGTAACTGCAATAAGTGCAATTTTTCCGTCAGCGTAGCTTCTGAGAGAATCAAGGCACATTCTTTCGAGCATAATGTTGTTCATACTCTTCGTTTCAAACATAGCCACGTTTATCCTGCTGTGGTCTGCACCCGCCTCTATAAGCTCGGCGGCGATACGGTGAGTACGTGGTGTTACGTTTGAATACCTAAAGCAGCCCGTATCTGTTGACATACCCGTATAAATGCAGGAAGCAAGCTGAGGGTCAAGGTCTATACCCATTTCCTTTATAACAAGGTAAATCAGCTCGCAGCAAGAAGCACTCCCGGATTCGCAGAAGGTATCTTTTGCAAACAGACGGCTTATGCCGTGGTGGTCAATCGCAAGATCAACCCTGTCGCCGTACTGCGCACCTACACTGTCACCGAGAAGCTTTCTTTCGGCAACGTCAACACTGACGATAAACTCCTCCTTGAAGTCGGTACACTCCACACCCTCTGAAAGATAGGAAAATTTCTTGTTTATCTTATCGTTATTGATGAGCCTTGCCTTTTTGCCCGCCTTTAAGAGGGCTCTGAGCAAGGCATAGCCGCTTCCCAAGGTGTCTCCGTCGGGGTTTGCGTGAGTGAGAACAAGGATATTATCTGCCTCTTTAAGCATTTCAGCCGCTTTTTTCAGGTCAATAAGCATCTTACTCACCTCTGTTTTCTTCCAGCTTTTTAAACATAGAGAAGCCCTGCTCGATGGAGTCATCGGCAATAAATTTAAGCTCGGGAGTCTTTCTCAGGTGAAGGTTGCTTCCTACTTCCCTTCTTATATATCCCGTTGCTGCGGTGAGCCCCTTGACAGCCTCCTTTGCAGATTCGATGCCCTTTATATCGCTGACATAAACCTTTGCAAAGGATGCATCGGAGCTTACCTCTACACGGACAACCGTAAGCATTTTACCCATAACTCTCGGGTCCTTAAGCTCTCTGATAACAGAAACAATCTCACGTCTGATATCCTCAGAAACACGGTTAATTCTGAATCCTGCCATATATAGTCCTTTCTTAAGTCAACGAGCAATATCAGCCGAAGGTACGGCTGATGTCACTGTGAAAAATTAGTCTCTGTATTCTTCAATCATGAAGCACTCGAAGATGTCGCCTTCCTTGATATCGTTGAACTTCTCAAGACCGATACCGCATTCAAAGCCTGTCTGTACCTCTCTTACGTCATCCTTGAAACGGCGGAGTGAGGAGATAGCATCCTCAGCGATAACGATACCGTCACGAACGACACGGATCTGTGCGCTTCTTGTAACCTTACCCTCAAGCACGTAGGAGCCTGCAATCTTACCTACGGATGAAAGGTTCATTACGTTACGTACTTCGATACGACCGAGAGCAACCTCTCTTGTCTTGGGAGCGAGCATACCCTTCATAGCGGCCTCAACCTCTTCAAGACAGTCGTAAATAACTCTGTACATTCTCATTTCAACGCTGTCACGCTCTGCAAGAGTCTGTGCGTTTGTATCGGGACGGACATTGAAGCCGACGATGATAGCATTTGATACCGATGCGAGCTGTACGTCGGACTCATTGATAGCGCCGACACCGCCGTGGATAACACGTACTCTTACTTCCTCGTTTGAAAGCTTTTCAAGATTCTGCTTAACGGCCTCTACCGAGCCCTGAACGTCAGCCTTGACGATAATGTTAAGCTCCTTCATCTCGCCTTCCTTAAGTGAGGAGAAGAGAGTATCAAGAGTAACCTTCTGCATTGCGCCCCATTCAGCCTGCTTTGCATCGTGCTTCTTCTTTTCAACAAGCTCTCTTGCAAGCTTTTCGTCAGAAGCAACGTCGAAGGTATCACCTGCGTTGGGAGTTGTATCAAGACCTGTGATTTCAACGGGTACTGAGGGACCTGCAGTCTTGATTCTCTGTCCTCTTTCGTTAGACATAACTCTTACACGGCCGACAGACTGACCTGCA
>JAZSPQ010000093.1:0-8658 GCA_045537485.1 Acutalibacteraceae bacterium
TCTGCGCATACTCTGCTTGCTTCAGAGCGGAGGCAGGCTCAGCAGGACGTGACACAAGAGGTCTTATCCGTCAGCATCAGTTCAACAAGGTTGAGCTTGTTAAGTTCACAAAGCCCGAGGAAAGCTACGCAGAGCTCGAAAAGCTTACAAACGACGCAGAAAGAGTGCTTCAGCTTCTCGGTCTTCCCTACAGAGTTGTTGCTCTCACCACCGGTGACATCGGCTTCTCCTCTGCAAAGACCTATGATATTGAGGTATGGATGCCCTCCTACGGCAGATATGTTGAAATCAGCTCCTGCTCAAACTTTGAGGATTTCCAGGCACGCCGTGCATCAATCCGCTTCAAGAACGGACCCAAGGACAAGGCTCAGCTCGTTCACACCCTCAACGGTTCAGGCGTTGCAGTAGGCAGAACAACAGCCGCTATTCTCGAAAACTATCAGAATGCAGACGGCACAGTTACTATCCCCGAGGCACTCGTACCTTATATGGGAACGGATATAATCAAATAAAGACAGATAGAAACAGTAGGGGCGGATTCCATATCCGCCCGCTTTTAGTAGTAAGTAATAAGGAATGCGCAATTCGCAATGCGCAATGCGCAATCGCGGGAAAGGTTTTATCAAAATTCCGCCATATATTCCGCCAAATTTATGTCCTATGTAAAATCATAGGGGCGGCCATTGGCCGTCCGCTTTTTCAGTAGCAAGTAGTAAGGCGATGCCCTGCGGGCATTTGAATGATACCGTAGGGACATGGCTCGCCGTATCCGCCAAGCTAACCGATAAATACATTTAAAACCGTAGGGACCGGCGTCCCCGACGGTCCGCAATATGACGAATGAAAAGGAGAGCATTACGCTCTCCTTTGATATTTAATATAGAATTAACCCTGAAAAGCCCTTGATTTCTTGCCCGCCCTGAAAGGGAGGGTGGCACAGCCGTCAGGCTGTGACGGGAGGGTTCGCCATTCCTAACAAAGCGGACGGCCAATGGTCGCCCTACAGTGTCGATTTATCAGTGAGGTTAGCGGACCGCCGAGGACGTCGGTCCCTACTTACTGTTAACCATTTCCGTATAAATATCACAGATCTCGTTGACCTCTCCCTGAGCTACAAGCTGGCCCTTGGTGAGGATTATCGCCTTGTTGCAGATTTTCTTCACGCGGTCAGTGTTATGCGAAACAAAAAGCACCGTTGCACCATCCTTCATCATATCGAGGATTCTCTGCTCGCTCTTTTCCTTGAAGGAGGCGTCACCAACGCTGAGTACCTCATCGAGAATGAGCACGTCAGGCTTTACTGCGGTGGCAATTGCGAAGCCAAGACGGCTTTTCATACCTGAGGAATAGCTTTTCAAGGGGGCGTTGATAAAGTCGCCCAATTCGGAAAATTCAACGATTTCATCGTACTTCTCGTCGATGAATTTTCTCGAAAAACCCATTGTTGCGCCGTAAAGATATATATTTTCCTTGCCGCTGTAATTCATATCAAAGCCCGCACCCAATTCAAGCATCGGTGCGATAACGCCCTTGACCTTAGCCTTGCCCTGTGTAGGCTTGAGTACCCCGGCTATAACCTTTAAAAGGGTACTTTTACCCGCTCCGTTAAAGCCCATAATACCTACACGGTCGCCCTTTTCCACCTTGAAGGAAACATCCTTGAGAGCCCAGAATTCAGTGTAGCTGAGCTTTCTTGTAACAAGGCGGATAAAATATTCCTTAACGTTATCCACTCTTTCCTTATTCAAGTGAAATAGCATACTTACGTGATTTACTTCAACTGCGTAATCCTTCATAATTACTCCCTCGATTAAATGTGTAAGATAAACTTATCCTGATTTTTATTGAACATAACAAGACCCACAATAAGACAGCCAAAGGAAAAGACCGCGCTGTAAATAAAAGCGGTGCTGTCAAAATAGGTCATAAACTCTGCTCCGTGGATAACAGCCGCTCTGAAGGCTTCAATTATGCCGTAAAGAGGGTTTATCTTCAAAAGCTGTGACTGCCATGAGCCTTCCTCAAAGCCAAGTCTGTCAATGGTGTAAACTATGGGAGTAAGATAGAAAAGCAAGAGTGTGAAAACATCGTAAAGGTTTTCAATATCCTTAAAGAATACATTGAGAGTGCAAAGAATAAGTCCCACGCCGAGAGACAGCACAAGAAGCACCCCAACGGGGAAAACGGCAAGAACGATATTATAGGAAATATCTACGGGGTTATAGTTTATCACCTTGAAAAAGAGAATAACAGCCACGAGTACCGAAAGAGAAATCACAAAGGTGATGAAGGTGGAAAGCACCATCGAAAGAGGATAGATATACTTAGGTACATAAACCTTCTTGATAATTGAAGCGTTTTTACGAACGGACTTCATGGCACGCTTTGTGCTCTGGGTATAAAATTCGTAAAGAAGTCTGCCTGCAAGAAGATAGACAGGATAGTTAACAACCTTCGCCGAATCCCTGCCGAAAAGATTGCTGAAAACCACAGAAAGCACCACCATAGTAAGAAGAGGCTGCAGAAATGACCAGAGCATTCCGAGGGCAGAGTTTCTGTATTGAAGCTTTATATTTTTAACCACCAGCTCTTTGAGCAGATAGCGGTATTTCATAAAATTAGTCTTTGTATAGACGACCGTTGATTTTAAAGACAAGGAAAAACCTCCTTTTTGCGTACATTCGAGGTTATTATATCACAGCTTTGCAGGATTTACAAGAGCTGATTAAGGGAATAGGGATTAGGATTCAGAGGTTAGTAGGGGCGGATATCATCCGCCCGTCGTCGGTCAGGAAAATTACTATGTGTTCTACAAAGCATAATCTTGCCCTCCTTGAAAGGGAGGGTGGCGGCGTAGCCGTCGGGAGGGTTAACACCCAACCGAAAATACATTTACCCGTCAGTTGCCACGGGAGGGCACAGAGACCCTCCCCTACGGGTTGTTTTAAAGATATTTGGCGGGTGAGTTCAGCGGACACGGCTCGCCGTGTCCCTACGGTATCTTATAAATGCCCGAAGGGCATTCGCCTTGCTACTTGCTACTTACTACTTGCTACTAAAAGCGGGCGGATGATATCCGCCCCTACCAGTCTCTAATCCCTATTCCCTAATCCCTATTCCCTAGTCCCTCGCAAAAAAGCTCCCCGCCTTAGCGGAGAGCCCTTTTATCAGTCTGCGTTTTCTTCTTCTATTTTGTCGATTACATCCTGAGGAACTGCCTCGCCGTGTTTAACGAAGAGGATAAGTCCGAGACACAGCAGGAAGGCAACGGGGCTGTAGTAGAACAGTGACATATAAGTGCCTGTTACCATTGCAACCGCACCATAAACGATGGGAGAAGCAATCTGTGCGGAGAAGGTTGCGGTGTAGTAGTAGCCTGTGAAGGTACCGACCTTATCAATACCGCCGATTTCAAGAACAAGGGGAAGGGTGTTAACGGTGATAAACATATTTGCAAAGCCTGCAAGAATAAGAACGGGATAAATAAGTATCTTAAGAACATTAACAATACCGTCAACGGAATCCTTGATGTTGAGAAGTGCGGCGCTGTATTCACCCTCTGCAACCTCTTTGCCTAAAACGTTGTTGCTTGTGGAAACAAGATTGTCAAGGCTGAAGGAGCCGCCGGAGTTTTCAACAAGAGCCTGTGTAACCTTAGCGTAAACACTGCCCTCCTCCTTTGTTTCGAGGTAAGCAACATAGCCGTCCATAGTGAGAGCCTCATATTCGCCTTCTGCTTCGCCTGCTTCAACAGCTTCGTTATGAGCTTCCTTGAGCTCTGTGTTGATTTCGGCAACTGCAGTGTCGATGTTAGCGTAAACCTTATTTGCCTGAACGTACTTAGTAACTGAAATACCGCTGCCTGTTACCATAATTGTAAACACAACGAAGAAAACAAGGAATGCGGCGATGAATACGGAAAGACCTGCCATAATGGTCTTTTTTCTGCCGATCTTTCTTCCGAGCTTACCTGCAGGGATAGCTGCAGCAGCGGAGCAAACAGCAAAGATAGCCATAATGATGGTTGCCTGAGCCGTTGCCATGTGGAGAATTTCCTGAGCGAAAAGTGAGAAGAAGGTTGTGATTGCGTTTGAACCGCAGAAAAGGAAGAAAAGTGAGCCGAGCATAAAGATAAGGCTCTTTCTTTCGCCCTTTGAAAGCTTCTGAGCTCTTCTTGCGGCCTTTTCAGCCTTCTTTGCTTCTTTTTCAGCTGCTCTTTTTGCGGCAGCATCCATAGCCTGATTTCTTTCAGATTTAACCTGAATACGGCTGTCCTGCTCCTTAACGAAGAAGAGAAGAACAAGAGCACCGATGACCATAACAACAGAACCCATAATAAATACGATGGGGAAGGTCTGGGTCTCTTCTGTTGCGGCACCGAAGAGAAGTGCATAAATAGCTGCTGCAATAGTACCTGCAACCATACCTACTGCGCCGCCGATACCGCCCATAAGGTTGATAATGGCGTTACCCTCAGAGCGAAGGTGAGGAGGAGTCAGGTCGGGCATAAGGGCAACAACGGGAGCTCTCCACAGGGACATTGTGAAAACGAAAAGGATGATGCAAGCCATTGTTGCGGGAAGATTGCCTGTACCCAGAGCAACGAAGGGAATAATTGCGAAAAGTAAAGCCGAAACGGGAGCACCGAAAACGATGAAGGGGCGGCGCTTACCTAATTTTGAGTGGCAGTTGTCGGAAAGCTTACCGAAGGCAGGCTGGAAGATAACGCCGAAGATGTTATCAAAGGTCATAATGATACCGATGAAAAGAGGTACCAGTGAAATGCTTGTGCCGAAGCCTACGTCTTCACCCTGAGCTCTTGCGAATTCTGCAAGGAAGGGAATCTTATCGTTAAGCCATGTGCTCAGCTGTGAAACCCATGAGGATTCGGAGAGAAGCTTGTTAAGTATTTTCGTGATGTAGGGGTCATAAATCGCCCATGCTATTGAAGAGGCCATAAAACCGAAGCCGGTAAGTATGGTCAGTTTGACATTCAGTTTTTCCTGTTTAGTTTGTTCTGCCATGTCAAAGCTCCTTTCTTTTTTATAGTTCTTACATTATAACCCTTAATTACGGAAAAATCAACTTAAAGTTACAAATTCGTAATATCACCTTTTATATTTATTAAGACTTTTTTCGGCTTGACCGAAAGAGACAAATATGATAAAATCTCCGGTATAAGAAAAGTCGGGCAGTTATATTATATAAAAGGAAAGCTTTTTTATGCGTAATTATCAGAAAGAACTGGATGCTATCACGGAAAATCTGCAGAAAGGCGGAAAAACTCCGTCCTTGCTGCTTCACGCCTGCTGTGCACCCTGCAGCAGCTACTGTCTGGAATATCTGACAGAGTTTTTTAACATAACGGTGTTTTATTTTAATCCCAATATATACCCTTCACAGGAGTACGGCGTGAGAGTTGAGGAAATAAAGAGGCTCATAAGCGAAAGCCGATACAAAAATCCCGTTTCCTTTATAGAAGGAAGCTTTGACACGGATGATTTCTATAACTGTGTCAGAGGGTATGAAAAAGAGAGAGAGGGCGGAAGAAGGTGCTTTTTATGCTATGAAATGCGCCTTGAGGAAACGGCGAGGCTGGCAAAAGAGCTTCAATTTGATTATTTCACAACCACCCTCACAATAAGTCCTTTAAAAAACGCAGAAAAAATCAATGAAATCGGTGAAGAGCTTGCCGAAAAGTACGGTGTTAAGCATCTCCCCTCGGATTTCAAGAAAAAAAACGGATATAAGAGGTCAATCGAGCTTTCAAAGGAACACAGTCTTTACAGACAGAACTATTGCGGATGCATTTTTTCCTTCAGGGAACAAAGCAGTCCTGCAGATAAAACCGAAAAATAATCCCATCACCATTGGAGGAATAAGCATTGGATAAAAATAAAAGAGACCTTTCATCGGAAAAGGCTTTGGAGCAGGAGCTGGAAGAGGTCAGAGCCCTTTTTGAAGAAACACTGAAAAGCGAAACGGAAAGGGCGGAGCATTTCAACAGCGAAGAGGAGCTTATTCAGTCCCTTGAGGATATTAAAGAGCCCTCGCCGCCAAAAAAGACAAAAGGCAGAAATACAAAAGAATGTGAATGCTGCGGCGAAATTCTGCCCGAAAAGGCCTTTGCCGAAGGCAAGGATTTCTGCGAAAACTGCCGTAAGGCAATGCGCCGATATCCCATAAGAGCCAGAGGCATTATAACGGCTGTTGTTATGGCGGTTGTTTTCTTCGGCTCAATGATTACTTCTATGGACTCGGTTATGGATATTTCCGATATGGATTCGGTGGAATATGAGGACTTTTTGCAGGGCTATGCGGCATACAGTGAAAATGAGCTCATCAGTGCGGCATCTCATTACAGCAGCTATCTTGCCCAAAGGCAGGGAAAGACCAATGTTTCAATGACAGCGGTCAGACAGCTTATAGACATCTACTGCAGTTTGGGCGAATACCCCTATGCGGCTCAGCTTACAGAGGAATATTTTTCCGATTTTGAGCTTAAAATGCCCTGGAATATAAAATATCAAAAAATACTTGAAAAAAATGAGCTTTACAGTGAAACCTACAGCAAAATAATTGAGCTTCTTAAGGCTAACAGCACGGAAGACGGCTATGACTATGAAGCGACGGTCAGTCAGATGCTTCAGCTTAAGAGTCAGACCGACAGTGAAGGGGAAAAGCTTTATTCCGATTATCTTCTTGACATCTTTGCTCTTGAATTTTCCGCCTCTTATAACAGCGACAGTGCTGCGCTTTACGAGCGTCTGCTTGAATTAGACGGAGAATACGGCAAAAAGGAAAGCGAGCATCTTCCCATGCTTTGCCGATATGCCGCCCTTGCGGGAGATAAAAAGGTGGTTGAGGACTGCTATAAAAGAATGACGGAAATCAACAGCCAGAATATGAGTATCTATGCCGCATATTTTAATTATTTCCGCTATCTTGAAAATCCCGACACGGAAAAAATGCTTGAAATCTGCAAAAAAATGACAGAGGTCAGCGGTGAACTTGCAGAGTGCGGACATTACAATTACGACTATCTTTATTATCTTGCAATAACCTATATGCTTAAGGGAGATGCGGGAGAAAGCTCTTTCAATATGATGGAGGAGCTTTACAGCTGTATCAATTATTACGGCAGCTATTACAGCGGCAATTCAAAGGCAACGGATATTTTCAATCTCTATGCTCTGACAGCTCTTTATACGGGCAACACAGATGCCTATGAATGGGCGAAGGAGGAGCTTGAATATCTGGGGTATGAAATGAGCGACCTTATTGAAAAATATGCAAAGGGCGAAATGACCGCCGCAGAAGTTCTTGCAGATAAAGGAGGAGATATAGCATGACCTTTCTTTATGTTTTAACAAGATACCTCACCTTCCCCGGTGTTTATGTGCGCTGTATGTGGGAACAGGCAGTTTGCAGAATAACAAAAACCGTTGTTGAGGATAACAGATACATCAGAGACGACGAAATGTGCAGCCACATTGATCACGAGCTTATGGGAAGTCCCACGGGAGCTCTTGCAATAGGTCTTGTGCCCTGCTTTTTCAACGCAGTCGGTGTAGTATTTCTTTCGGTGTTCCCTTTTATTTTCAGACCCTCATCTCTTGCGGGAACGGTTTTCTCCTTTCTTGCGGTATGGTTCGTGCTTTCACTTGCTTCAAACTGCTTCCCGCAGATAGAGGATGCACTGAATATGATGACAAAAATCTATAAAGAAGGTAATCTGCTGCAGAAAATAGTGTTTGCTCCCTTTGCCGCAGTCCTTTTTGTCGGGGCTTATCTTGAAAGATACTGCGTTACGTTCATAGCAGCGGCGGGGGGCATTGTTATTGCTTTTATCCTTTGATTTCAGTTTCAGCTCCGGATTTAGCATAATATATTGTAATAATCAGCCTGATTTGAAGCGCAAGCTTTCCGTCAGGTTGATTTTGCTGTATAAGGGGAGTTGAGTGCAGGCGGCGGGGCGGCGGCTCCCGTGACAGCCGTCGGCTGTCCGCCGCGCACGCGCGGCGCCGAAATCAAAGATTTCGGGCGGGAGCCGCCTTCCGCCCCGGTAAAAGCTGCGGGCAGAAATTCCCTTTTGATACACAGGTCGGACGCAGTTCACACAGGCAGAAGCTGAATAAGGTTCCTCTGTCTTATGATTTTAAATTATTATACAGTCAAAATAAACAAAACCTGTCGGTACTTTTTCATCAACTTGTAACAGAATAACAAAAAACTATTGAAATCTTAACACAGTAGTGCTATTATGGACTATGTGTAGAACTATCTTTTTTTAAGAGAGGTGTAACAATGACAGAAAAGAAACCCAAAGGTGACGATGTTGCCCTTTATCTGTTTCATCAGGGCAACAATATGAAGGCCTATGAATACATGGGCGCTCACAGGGTTACCGATAAGCTTTTCTCTTTCCGTGTATGGGCTCCCCACGCCGCGGCGGTCAGCGTTATAGGTGACTTTAACGGCTGGGATGAAACGAAGGGCACCATGACAAAAATCAACGATGCGGGAATGTGGGAATGCTATCTTGAAGGAGTAAAGCAGTATGACTGCTACAAATTCCTCGTTACGGCACCCTCGGGCAAAAAAACAGCCAAGTGCGACCCCTATGCCTTCCACTCACAGACAAGGCCTGAGACCGCC
>JAZSPQ010000043.1:0-49296 GCA_045537485.1 Acutalibacteraceae bacterium
GGGATTTTCAGCAGGGCTTCTCAATACTTTCTGCTATATAGGAAGCACTCTTGCAACATCAATGCTGGGCAAAATCGCAGATACAAAGGGCTGGAACGATGTGTTCGTTTGTATTTTGATATTTACTGCTGTTTCATTTGCCCTTTGCTTTGTATCGGCAGTACTGAATAAAAAAGCAAAAATTAATAAAGGATGATAAATTATGGTTAAAAAAATCACTGAAACAGTAAAGGAAGCAGGAAAGATTATTCTTGCTGCACATAATCAGGAAGACAGTGTAACTGCCAAAGAAGGTAAGAAAAACTTTGTAACAAAGTACGATGTTGCCGTGCAGAATTTCTTGTTCGAGGAGCTTGGCAAGGCTTTCCCTGATGCTGAGTTTATCGGCGAGGAAACAGAAAATGATTTTTCAACAAATGGTTTGCGTTTCATAATTGACCCCATTGATGGCACAACAAACTTTATGCAGGATTATCGCTGCAGCTGTATTTCAGTTGCTCTTTGCAAGGAAAACGAGGTTATTGCAGGTGTTGTGTATAACCCATACACCAACGAGCTTTTCAGTGCCGAAAAAGACAAGGGCGCATTTCTGAACGGCGACAGAATAAATGTAAGTGAACGCCCTCTTTCAGACGGACTTGCTCTATTCGGAACATGTCCCTATCATCCCGAAAATACGGACGAAACTTTCGCACTCTTAAGAAAAGTCTTTGATCTTTCCCGTGATATTCGCAGAAGCGGTACGGCGTCTTACGATATATGTATGATAGCCTGCGGCAGAGGTGAAGTTTTTTTCGAGAAAGGTTTGCAGCCCTGGGATATTGCGGCAGGAACACTGATTGTAAAAGAAGCCGGTGGCATAGTAAAAAACTACGAAGGCAAAGAAATCAGTCTTTCAACCCCCAATGATATTATTTTTGCTAACCCCAAGGCTTATGAAGAATTTAAATCTCTGATTTAAATTAGGCATAACATTTCTCTATTACGAAACTCTTCTATAAGTTCTTTGAACAAATGGTTGAAACGAAAGAATTCTTACATTCATTCTGTAAATTCTTCAGCGGTTTTTATACATAGCAAAAGCGAGGTGAAATTCACCTCGCTTTTAGGTTTAGTTTTCGTTGTATGCACGCTCAATTAAAATCTTTGCTTTTTCATAATCCGTACGATTTTTAATTGTAACTTCCACATCTCCAGTTGCATAATGCCCGATACCTGATGTGTCTCTTGTAAAACCTTCTTCATAATCTACTGTAGTTACATCGAGCTTTAGATGTAATATTAATTTGTTGTTAAAAATTTCAACACAAACTATGTTTTTGATTTTCTTGAAAGCCACATAAAACTTTAATTGGTTCTCTGTTATATCATCTCCCAAACTTAAAACAAAATTGCGAATATCCTCATATATAGTTAAAATTGCTGAAGGCGCCTCTTTTTTATGGTCTGCAAATGATTTGCCGAGATTTTTTGCTTTCGTGGATATAACAGCTGTATTATCTTCAATTACTGCAGCAATATTTTCATTTATTTGTTCAAACATCAATAGATCATCACCGAATTTCTTGTAACGAATCAAGCTTATGTTTCGGTTCATTTGTTTTATAGCAGATTCATCATATTTTGTGAAATCACCTGCAACACAGATAACACGAGGCATTGTCCAATCAATAGTTTCAGCCGCTTTTAATCCTAATTTTTCAATTACGAGCACCTTAAAACTATCTTTGTGATCAAGTAGCCAGTTGAGATAGAATAAGCCTTGGTTGATAACGCTATCTTTTACAGAGCGTTTATATTCGAAAATAACGGGACAATGGTTTTCATCAATACCAATACTGTCCATTCTACCTCCGTCAGTAGTGCGATATTCAGATGCGAGAAATGTAACACCAAAAAAAGTTTCCATATTGTTTTCAATTACGGTCTGAAGTTCTTTTTCTAGTGTTACAGTACCGCTTTGATATTCTTGCACCTTTCCTTTTATGTTAAAAAGTTTAATGTCAGCCATTATGTTTGTCCTCCCAAATTTTTGTTTGAATTTCGGGTAAATTAATCAGCATATCCATGCATATTATTGTTTTCAATGCTTTTATCTTAGTTCCGAAAGTGCAATCATCGCCATGTAAAACTTTGTTTCTATTGGCTACATTATTAAGTATTGTTTTACTGATATTGCCGCCTTGATAAACATATTTTGTAAAATATTGTTCGAAAGCATATAAAGAACCTTGCAAGTTAATTCTTGCGTGGCGTTGAGCAATGTTTTTTTCGGAATTAATGATTCTATTTATATCTTTGTCTAATATCGCTTTGTCAGTTTTTTGTTTTTCCTTAATCAGTTCTTCTTGTTCTTCTTTAAGTTTTTCCAACCGCTCTAGAAAATCATCTGCCGAACTGTCCATAAAATACGCATTATTGTCTCTAATAATACCGCCGTATTGAGAAAGCAAAAGTGCATTACAAGAATAATATTTACCATTGATGTAGCAATCTATAGCTTCCAAAAGAATAGGTCTCCGTTTTTCACTGATTTTCTGGCACCAATTATTACACATTTCTTGTATAATTTGTTCATTATAGGTGCTAAAAATTATCTGTTCTACAGAATGGCTATTTTGATTTGATAAAAACTCTATAACACTTAATTGTTGTTCTTTGCTTAAATATAAACACGGCGGATAATGGTTTTCAACCAATAAAAAAGAACAAATAACTTCAAAAAAACCGTCTACAGGAAACGATTTAATTGATTTTGAAATGTTATTAAAAAGCTTATTAGCTATTTCTATCCCTTTATTTATCTTATCTATTATAGGTTGTTCTGTTGTACTGAACAATTCAAATACATTCAATCTATTTATTGCTCCATTCATATATAATTGATTATAAATTATTATAACATATACGCCCTAAAAAGTAAACCTATTCAGTATAAATCCCCTTCACTTACAAATACTAACAACACAGTTTGAATTTTTATGTAGGGGCGGGCGTTGTCCGTCCGCAGTGAATGAGGAGAGATTTATATATGAAAGCTACTGGAATCGTTCGTAGAATAGACGACCTCGGCAGGGTAGTCATCCCGAAGGAAATCAGAAGAACAATGCGCATCCGAGAAGGCGACCCGCTGGAAATTTACACCGACACCGACGGCGAAGTTATATTTAAAAAATATTCGCCTATGGGTGAGCTGGGACCTTATACAAAACAGTATGTTGACGTGCTGAACCGTACCAGCGGTATGGCAGTGGTAATCTGTGACAGAGATCAGGTTATCGCCGTTTCGGGTATGCCCAAAAAAGAAATTATGGGCAAGCGTATTTCACCGATGGTTGAAAGCTATATGGAAAGAAGGGCAAGCTTTGTCCGTGGCTCGGATAAGGATGAGATTGTTGTAAGCGAAGAGATGCCTACGGCGGTTTCGGTTATGTGCCCGATTATCGGCGGCGGCGATGTAATGGGTGCTGTTATGCTTCTTTGCGGTGAGATTGTTACGCCACCCACACAGACCGACGTTAAGCTTACGCAGGTTGCCGCAGGCTTTTTAGGTAAGCAGATGGAGGAATAAAAAGGCTGTAAAACAGCCTTTTTACAGTAGTAAGTAGCAAGTAGTAAGTAGTAAGGAAAATTTTAAAGGCGGGATTAAATCATCCCGCCTTGCTGTTTATTTAGTAGGTATTCTGATAACTGTTGCGGAATACTGAGGTACGGTGTAATTGAACTGATTGCTGATGCCGTCAACGGTGAATTCTGTCATTACGCAATCCTCTTCAGCGCCGAGAATGTTATCGTTGTTAAGGCTGTCGCCTGCAACCTGATTTACCGTTGCAGTTGTGCCGTCGATTTCGGCATTTGCAATGTCAATTGCGAAGGTTCTGTCTTCGCCGGTTACATTAACAAGCTTGATGATGATGTCACCGCTTTCGTCGGTGGAAACAACCTGATAGCTTTCAGCGTTGGTGCCGCTTTCTGCATCGTAGCTGAACTGAAGCTCACCGTCGATGTAGCCCTTGATGTTAATGCCGTCAACAACAAGCTTGATTTCGTAGGTAACGCCGTCTTCAACGGTGAAGTTGGTCATTGTGCCGGGGATTACACCGGTTTTGGCTCCGTTTTCAACTCTCTGAAGACCTGACTGAGTGTTGCCCCAACCGCCGATGTTCCAGAAGAACATATTTTGCTCATCCTCGATAAGGAAGGGGATATAGAAGCCTTCTGCGCCCTCAAGCTTTGTTGCTTCAAAGGTGTAGGTGTAGTTTGACCAGTCTGCATCACCGTAGATAGCTGATGCTCCGTATTCGTGATGAGCAAGCTCGGTTTCCTGCTGAATGAGCTTACCGCCCTTTTCCTTCCAGTCGCCGGGGCTCATTTCATACCAATCCCACCAGAAGTTGGGAACTGTAAAGTTGTCACTTGCAAGAGTTTTGCCTGTTTCGTTGTCTGTGACTTTGATATTATCAAACTCAGCCTTGGTGTACCAGGTGCCGAGACCTACCATACCCTTGAGATCCTCGGCGGGAACTTCGGCGCCCTTGAGCTCGGAGCCGAGAAGGGTTGTGCCTGCATTTGTTGAGAAGAGCTTTTGCATATAGTAGTTGATTGAGCCCGTTGAAAGGTGGTTGTTAAACCAGATAAGGTTGGGAGCCCAGTGAGTGGCTGTAAGATTGCCGAAAAGGGGAGCATAGGCTGCCATAACAACGATATCGCCGTTTCTTTCAAGACCTGTCATATATGCGGCCTCTGCAAGAGCTGCCTCAAGTCTGTTGGAGCGGGCAGCATATTCACCTACAAAGACCTTTATACCTCCGCCGTAGTGAGTGTCGGTCATATTTTCATAGTCTCTTTTGTAGTTGCTTTCGTCATAGTGGTCTGTGTTCTTGAAGAACCACTGCGGTTCGTTGTAGTAGTGATGGTCTGTGGCACCTGCGAATTCGTCTATGCTGATGCCGTTTTCCTTTGCGTATTCATAAGCGTACTCGTAGGAGGCGTAGTAGTTTGCGCCGCTTGTTGCATCGTCTGCGCCTGATGAATAGATAAGCTCAAGACCCTCATAAAGCTCGGGATTCTTTGCCTTTTCCTCGTTGAAGCGTTCAAGGAAGGCAGCGTATCTTTCAAAATATACCTGACCCTCGTTTTCGTTACCGATGCAGATGTATTTGAGCTCAAAGGGCTCGGGATGACCGAGAGAAGCTCTTACCTTGCCCCAGGTTGTTGTTTCGTCACCTCTGCAGAATTCAACAAGGTCAACCATATCCTGAAGGTACTGCTCAAATTCGGGAGTGTACATATCAACGGGGCCCTTGCCTCTCATCTGGCAGTAAAGACCGCAGTTGAGCACGGGAACACCGATTGCACCGATATCTTCGGCGAGAAGGAAGTATTCATAGAAGCCAAGACCGTAGCTCATATAGCAGGGGAGAGGGTCTTCTGTTAGGCCGATGTTTGTCCAGAGGTTTATACCGTAGGGGCGTGCGGCAATATCACCGTATCTGCCACCGAATTCAAGAGGAAGACCGTCGGGTCCTGTGCCGATTGAATCCTTCCAGCTGAAGGCGGTTTCCTTGTCGTAGCCCTCAATGATGCAGCCGCCGGGGAAACGAAGGAATGCAGGCTCAAGCTCAGCGAGCTTCTGAGCAAGGTCGATTCTCATACCGTGATTTTTATATGTGGGAGGCATAAGTGAAACCATATCCATTGCTACGGTACCGTTATCAATAAGCACCTGAAGGAAAACGCCGTTTGTTGCGGTAATATCCGATGTGATTTCTGTCTCGTATTTTGCCCATTCTGCGGTGATACCGCTGATTACGGCTTCGCCTGCAGTTTTACCGTTTGCAACAAGGCGTACTGTAATATCGCCCTTATAGCCCTCGGGAGTCTTTGCATATACTGAAAAGTCGTATGTAACTCCCTTTTCGATTGCCATACCCTCAAGGAAACCCTTGTTGGCAACACCGCTCTTTTCGTTTGTGGTGTTGCTTATAACAAGATAGTTGGTGTTGTTTGCATTGAGTCCGCCTTCGGTGTCAGCTACGGTAACACTGTACTGAGCGTTGCCAACTGCACTCCAGCCGTGAAGCTCGTCGCCCTCTGCAAGTTCACCGTACTCAAAGGAACGGTTGACAACCTTTTCGGCATAAAGACCGCCGTCGGCGGCAAAGTTGATATCCTCAAAGAAAATACCGTAAAGAAGGTCGCTTATTTCGTGCACCTCATTGCCGGCATCGACGGAAAGCTGATAGTCGGAATTAGCTGTGTCGTAAGCAGTTACGGTGTTTTCTTCACCTCTTATAATGCTGTCCTCTGAACCGTTGCCGCCGCAACCGATGCCAAAGGATAAAATAAATGACATAATTACAGCAACAACCTTTTTATACAGCGTGGTAAGCCTGTATTTCATATTGAAATCCTCCTTAACTTCAAGTTAAAAATATGATACAGTAATAACCATATTTTGTCAATAAAAAAGGGGGGATTTCATAGTATATAACTATGGTTACCGATTTCTTTTGCATAAAAATTGCACAAAAGAGTGAGTAGATATTTACAAAAAATTTAGCCGACTAAAGTTTTTGTTGACATGTTTCTTTATTATAAGTATAATAGCAGTTAATTGTAAAAATTAAATTACTCTATGAGGTGAAATATTATTATGAAAAGAGTTTACAATTTTTCCGCAGGCCCCTCAATGCTCCCCTTATCAGTGCTTGAAAAGGCACAGAAGGATCTTGTATGCTACGGCGACAGCGGTATGTCCGTAATGGAAATGAGCCACCGCTCAGCAGACTATGACGTAATCATCAAGGAGGCAGAGGCTCTCCTTCGTGAGATTATGGAAATCCCCGATAACTATAAGGTGCTTTTCCTTCAGGGCGGTGCATCAACACAGTTTGCTGCAGTACCCCTTAACCTTATGAACAAAAACGGTAAGGCTGACTATGTTCTTTCAGGTCAGTTCTCAACAAAGGCTTATAAGGAAGCTCAGAAGTACGGTGACGTTGTTGCCGCCGCATCCTCAAAGGATGTCAACTTCTCAAAGATTCCCGCAACAACAAAGGACACCTTCCGCGCTGATGCAGACTATGTTCACGTTTGCTTCAACAACACAATTTACGGCACAAAGTTCCCCGCAGTTCCCGACACAGGTGACGTACCTCTCGTAGCAGATATGTCCTCCTGCATTATTTCCGAGCCCGTTGACGTAAGCAAGTTCGGTATGATTTATGCAGGCGCACAGAAAAATATGGCTCCCGCAGGTCTTACAATCGTAATCGTACGTGAGGACCTTATCGGTAACGCAAGAGACATCACTCCCGCAATGCTTGATTACAAGCTTATGGCAGAGGGCGAATCAATGTATAATACACCTCCCTGCTGGTGCATTTATATGGCAAAGCTTGTTTACGAATGGATAAAGGAGCTTGGCGGTCTCAAAGAAATGAAAAAGCTCAACGAAAAGAAGGCAGCAGTGCTTTACGATTATCTTGACACTCAGGATTATTACATCGCACCCGTTGAGAAGGGCAGCCGTTCAATGATGAACGTTACCTTCGTAACAGGTGATGCAGATCTCGATAAGAAATTTGCTAAGGAAGCCTCCGAAGCAGGACTCAAGAATCTCAAGGGTCACAGAAGCGTAGGCGGTATGAGAGCTTCAATTTATAATGCTATGCCCTATGAAGGTGTTGAGGCACTCGTTGAGTTTATGAAAAAGTTTGCCGCAGAAAATCCCAAGGCATAATTCAGGTTGAAAGGGAGAGATTGAAATGAAAATCATCAGAACAATGAACAAAATTGCTGACATCGGACTCAACGAGCTCGATAAAAGCAAGTATACAATTTCCGACGCAACAGATAACCCGGATGCTATAATGGTACGCTCAGCAAGCCTTCACGATATGGATTTCGGCTATAAGCTTACCGCTATCGTACGCTGCGGAGCAGGTGTAAACAATATCCCTGTTGACAAGTGTGCAGAAAAGGGTATTGTTGTTTTCAATACTCCCGGTGCAAATGCAAACGGCGTTAAGGAGCTTACCGTTGCCGCTCTTCTTCTTGCTTCAAGAGATATCTACGGCGGTATAAAGTGGGCAAAGGGTCTTACCGGTGAGGATGTTGCAAAGCAGGTTGAAAAGGGTAAGAGCTCCTTTGGCGGCTGTGAGCTTCTCGGTAAAAATCTCGGTGTTATCGGTCTCGGTGCTATCGGCGGTATGGTAGCAAACACCGCCAAGAGCCTCGGTATGAAGGTTCTCGGTCACGATCCCTTCATCACAATCAGCGCCGCATGGCATCTTTCACGTTCAATAGCTCAGGCCGCATCCTATGATGAAATTTATGAGAAGTCAGACTATATCACCCTTCACGTTCCTGCTACAAAGGATACAAAGGGTATGATCAACAAAGACACCATCGCAAAGATGAAGGACGGTGTAAGAATCGTCAACCTTTCCCGTGCAGACCTTGTAAACACCGCAGATATGATTGAAGCTCTTGAAAGCGGTAAGGTAGCAGCTTATGTAACAGACTTCCCCACAGAAGAAACCATTAAGTGCGACAAGATCATCACAATACCCCATCTTGGAGCTTCAACCTATGAGTCCGAGGATAACTGTGCGGTTATGGCTGCTCATCAGCTTGACGATTTCCTTCAGAACGGCAATATCGTCAACAGTGTGAATTATCCTTCAATTTCCCTTCCCGGAAGTGAAGGTTACAGAATTCTTGTGCTTCACAAAAATGTTCCTAACATTCTCAGTCAGATAACAACAAAGATTTCTGCCGAGGGAATCAACATCGACCATATGGCAAACAGCTCTAAGGGTGATTATGCGTGTACTCTTATTGAGACTCCTGAAAAAGCAAACGATGCTCTTGTGGAGAAGATTTCCGAAATCGAGCACATTATCCGTATTATCACAATTGGTTGATTAAATTCGAGAAAGCGGTGACGTCTATGCTTAATTTCCCTATTGAAGAAACCGTAAAGGCAAGAAAAAGCATAAGAACTTATCTTGATAAGCCTTTGGCAGATCGGGAAAGAGAGAAAATCAATGCTTTTATTGATTATCTTGCTTGCGAAGACTCTTATTTCGGTGTAAAAATCCGAATAAAGCTTTTTGATGTTGATAAAGAGATAAACTCAAAGGACCTTGGCACCTACGGCGTTATAAAAAACGCAAAAACCTATCTGGGCGTTGCCTGCGAGAAGGGCGAAGATGCTATGGAAGCGGTAGGCTATGCCTTTGAAAAGCTTGTTCTTTACGCACAGAGCATCGGTCTTGGCACCTGCTGGCTGGGCGGAACCTTCAACAGAGGAGAGTTTGCAAAGGCTATGCAAATAGAGGAAAAGGAATTTTTCCCAATAGCTTCCCCCATCGGTTATCCTGCTGCTAAAACTCACACAATCAACAAGATTATGCGTAAGGCTATCGGTGCCGACAGCAGAAAAGCTTGGGATAAGCTCTTTTTCGACGGTGACTTTTCCAAGCCTCTCACACAGGAGGCAGCAGGGGACTATGCTTATGCCCTTGAAATGGTGCGCCTTGCACCCTCAGCGGCAAACAAGCAGCCCTGGAGAATAGTCCGTCAGGGGAATGTGTGGCACTTCTTTGAAAAGAAGGAGATGTCCTCTTCCGAAAATGACATTCAGCGTCTTGATGTCGGTATAGCTTTGTGTCACTTTGAGCTTGCCGCAAAGGAAAAAGGTCTTAAAGGTGAATTGAAGACCTTTGAAAATGTTGATATAGCCTGTGAGGATAATATGCTTTATATTTTCTCCTGGGTGGCTGAATAAAAAAATAACGGACGGTGAAAACCGTCCGTTGATTACTTTTTATAGTTCAACTCATCAAGGGTGATGACATATTCACTGTTATAAAGCTCATTGAGTGCAGCTTCGGTATTGTTATCGGTCAGATACTCGGTGTGCCAGGTCATAAACCAGCTCCAGGGAGCAACGTTCAGGTCAACAAGGTCAGGATTTTCTCCGCATTCATGAAGACAAAGAGGCTTGGGAGCATCGGTGATTTTTTGCATCTTTTTGTAAAGCTTGTAATTAAGCTCAATATTATAGGTATCAGCACCGATAATGTCGCAGTATTCATCGCCTACATACCATTTTTCACTGTCTTTTCCTTGGTCTGAGAAGCCGAGAACCCATATAAGGTTGTTAAGCTCCCAGTAGTTTGTGTAGCGGTCATACATTATTTGCCACAGCTTAACGAAGTTTTCGGCACCGCCCTTGCTCCACCAGAACCAGTTGCCGTCAAATTCGTGGAAGGGTCGCCAGAGAACGGGAATATCCTTTTCTTCAAGCTCTTTAAGCGCTTTTGCAGCCTTATCCATACCTGAGAGCATAGCTTCATATTCCTCGGTACCTTCGGTGAGCATTTCATTCCAATCGGCAACCTGATCCTCCATACAGTCTTTCCATTCCCCGCTGAAATCACTGCCGCAGTGCCAGCAGATTGTTACTATACCGCCATTTTCGTGCCACTCGGTTGCTCTTTCGTTAACACCCTTGAAGTCATCGTTCATATAGTCGAAGCCCTTTATGGCAGGATACTTGCCCGTTGCCTCAAAAATGAAATCAGTTTCATAGTCCGGTGAGCTCATCCAGGTGCTTTCCTGCTGAGCGGATAAAATATTTTTACCGTTCAGATTTGCTATGTAGTCATATAACTGCTTTGCGCTTTCACTTGCATTTTTGTTGGAAAGCATTGCGCCTTCCGTACTGTGAGGAAATGAGCAGGCAGTAAGAAGCATAAGCATCATAAGAACTAAAGATATAACGCAGATGTATTTTTTCATCATATTATCACCTCGGACCGATTATAGCACAGGAAAGGCCTTAAGTAAAGAAAAATCCCGCTCGCTTATAGGAACGGGATTTTTGGTGATCCATCGGAGATTCGAACTCCGGACACCTTGATTAAAAGTCAAGTGCTCTGCCGGCTGAGCTAATGGATCATATTTTTGCAACGTGCTATATTTTAAACCACAAACAGAAAAAAGTCAATAGTTTTGGCAAAAAATGTTATCATAAATTATAAATTGGCTGTTTTATGGAAGCGGCAGACCTAACCCGAGACTTTTTGAGCTATTTTGACTATAGTTTTGCCTGAAAAAAGGACTTGATACACTTTTTCTCAGTTTTTCTTTATATACGAATCTATTGACAACGGCAAAAATACTGATATAATTTTATTATGAAAATACCCGAAAGGATTGATATAAAATGAAATATGTAGTTGTTCTTTATGACGGTATGGCAGACTATCCCGTACCCGCACTTGACGGCAAAACTCCCATGATGTGCGCAAATAAACCTCTTTTCGACTCTCTTGCACAAAAGGGTGAGGTAGGTCTTGTAAAAACCGTTGACGATACATTAAAGCCCGGCAGTGACGTTGCCAATATGAGTGTTATGGGCTTTGACCCTCTTAAGTATTACACGGGCCGTTCACCTCTTGAGGCGGTCAGCATCGGCGTTAAGCTTCTTGACGATGATGTTACCCTTCGCTGCAATGTTGTTACCCTCTCAGACGAAGAAAACTATGAGGATAAAACTATGGTTGACTACTCGGCGGGCGATATCAGCACCGAGGAAGCGGCGGAGCTTATCAAGGCAGTTCAGGAAGCCTTCGGCAACGAGAAGTATACCTATTACAGCGGTGTAAGCTACCGTCACTGCCTTACGGTACGTGAGGGCACAACCGACCTTGGCGATATGACACCTCCCCACGATATAAGCGACAGAGTGGTAGGTCCCTATCTTTCAAAGAGTGAAAATGCCGCTGAGCTTATCGCTATGATGAAAAAGAGCTATGACGTGCTTAAAAACCACCCCGTAAATCTCAAGAGAATAGCTGAGGGTAAGCGTCCCGGTAACTCAATATGGCTCTGGGGTGAGGGCAATAAGCCGATTCTCCCCTCCTTTGAAAGCCTTTACGGTCTCAAGGGCAGTGTTATTTCCGCCGTTGACCTTCTCAAGGGTATAGGAATCAGCGCAGGTATGTCCACTCCCGATGTAGAGGGTGCAACAGGATACATTGATACAAACTTCGAGGGCAAGGCAAAATGCGCTCTCGCAGAGCTTGAAAGCGGTAAGGACTTCGTATACATCCACATCGAAGCTCCCGACGAGTGCGGACACAGAAACGAGCCCGAAAACAAGGTAAGAGCCATCGAGCTTATCGACGAAAGAGTGCTCAGCATCCTTCTTGAAGGTCTCGAAAAGTACGACGATTATAAGATTATGATTCTTCCCGACCATCCCACACCTATCGTTACAAAGACCCACGCAAGAGATGCGGTGCCCTATATGATTTACCACAAGAACGCACCGAAGCAGGGCGTTGATACCATAAATGAAGAAACCGCAAAGGCAACAGGCAACTTCATTGAAAAGGGATCAACAATTATGAATCGTTTTATCAGCGGTTAAGCTTAAAAACATTAACAGCCACAAGAAGGAAAATCCTTTTTGTGGCTGTTTTTTTGGTTAATTGTATGCCGTTGAGGTAAAGAAGCATCTTGTATCTTTCTCAACAGTCTGACCTGACCCCAGTCCCTAATCCCTAGGCCCTCGCTCCCTGCTGCTTATACTTCTCTGCCTGCAGATTGAACATATAGGCATAGGTGCCGCCCTTTGCCATAAGCTCACCGTGAGAGCCGCTTTCAATAATTTCGCCGTTTTCCATAACATATATTCTGTCAGCGTTGACCGTTGTGGAAAGTCGGTGGGAAATAAAGATAACCGTCTTATTTGCCGCCGCACTGAGCATCGCCTGATTGAGATTATATTCGGCTACAGGGTCAAGATTAGCACTCGGCTCATCAAGAATTACATAAGGACAGTCCTTATAGAAGGCTCGTGCAATCGCAACCTTCTGACTTTCACCGCCGGAAAGCATCTGCCCCTCATCGTCAAACTCTCTGAGAAGCTCGGTACTGATACCCTTTTTCAGCTTCTTGTCAAAGCCGCTGTGCGATAGAGCCTCTTTTACCTTTTCTTCATCGTACTCTCTGTCGAGAGCCACATTTTCACCCACAC
Source organism: Acutalibacteraceae bacterium (assembly GCA_045537485.1). Taxonomy (GTDB): domain Bacteria; phylum Bacillota; class Clostridia; order Oscillospirales; family Acutalibacteraceae; genus UBA6857. Next base: position 13,058 of record JAZSPQ010000043.1, read on the forward strand.
TGCAGGAGAAAAGCTGGAAGTCCTGGAAAACTGCGGCAAAACGGTTGCGGTGAGATTCGATAGTAACATCCCTGATGTCTTCACCGTCGATATATACTCCGCCCTCGGTAGCATCGTAAAGACGAAGAATAAGATTTGTAAGCGTAGTCTTACCTGCGCCGTTATATCCGACGAGAGCAATTTTTTCATAGGGCTTTATTGTAAGGTTGATGTTTTTGAGAGTAGGCTTATCGTTACCGGGATAGGTAAAGGAAAGATTTTCGATTTTTATTTCCTTTGGCGCACTCTTTTCCGCCTTCTTTTCACCGTCTGTGATTTTGAAATCAGCCTTAATGAATTCACGGTACTTCTCTATCATTTTCCCTCTTTCGGAGAAGACGGCAACTGCCCACACCGTAAGGAAGTTAATTGAAATTGCTATTGAATGAGCACCGTTAAAGGCGGCAACGAAATCACCGGGAGTGATGCTCTCTTTAACGAGTACGCAATAGCCGAGATAAAGAGGCAGTACAAACATAAAGCCTAAAATCTGAATACCTGTTTCCTGCACCATATAAAGGGAGGAAATTTTCTTCCAGTACTTGCGCTGATTTTTGATAACATCATCCGCCGCGTCGTTGTACCTTTCCATAAGAATCGGTGAAATATCGTTCATTCGTACCTCCTTGCAGTATTCCTGAAGGTAGAATATGCGCTGGAAGTAGTCGCTTCGTCTGTGGTACTTTGTGTTGTCAATTCTTCTGCCCATTTGCAAATCTCCGATTTTTCGGCTGAGGGGAAGAAAACCGCCGATGAAAACAAGGATAATCACAAGGCATATGGGATCTATGGTGAGAAGTACGCCAGCAACGGCAAGAAGAGAAATGAGATTGCCCACATAATTTCTCACAAGTCCCAAAAGATTCTGTATATTATCCGAGGACGACTCTATGGTAAGAATGAAGTTATTATAAAATTCCGGATTGTCATAGCTTTCCTGATCGAGATTCTTTGCCTTTTCGTAAAGGTTTTTGTTCAGGTTATAGTGTACCTTTTCCTTTTCAACATTCCAGAAAAACTCTCTGTAAAGCCATGAAAGAAGGGTACTGATAATCAGCACTGCCGCTATGGCAAGCACCGCATAGAAAATGCGCCCGAGATTCTCACCCTCTGAAACAACATCGATTATGTATTTCACACCGATTACAGATATGAGCCTTCCCGGTACGATTGTGAGAATGCCCCATATAAAGTCACCGATAACAAGAAGCGGTGAAGCCTTAAAAATAAGAGAAACAAAAAAGATAATATTTGAAAGCATTGAGTGTTCGTTTTTAGTCTTCTTCATTTTCGTTTACCTCCTTCCCGTTGTAGCTTGAGGATTGAAGGGTAAACATACGGCAGTACTCTCCGCCCTTTGCCATAAGCTCAGAGTGGGAGCCTGTCTCAAGAAGTCTGCCTTCGCCGATAACTATGATTTTATCCGAAAGCACGGCACTCGAAAGTCTGTGGGATATGTAAAGCACGGTTTTGCCCTTTGTAACCTCGATAAGGCTCTGATACATATTGTATTCGGCAATCGGGTCAAGAGCAGAGGATGGCTCGTCGAGAACGGCAAACTGAAAATCCTTTGCAAAAAGTCTTGCCGTTGATACCTTCTGATTTTCACCGCCCGAAAGTCCTATACCGTCATTTTCAAATTCTCTTGTAAGCACCGTGTCTCCGCCCTTGGGCAGAGCTGAGATTTTATCCCATATACCGCTTTGTCTGAGAGCATTTTCGGCAAGATCCTTCTCCTCATCGGTGCATTCGTGACAGAGCACGTTTTCAAAAACCGATACCGCAAAGTTTCTGTAGTCCTGGAAAACCGCACCGTAGCTTGTACGCAGACTTTCAAGGTCATACTCTTTTATGTTTCTGCCGTTATAGAGGATTTCCCCCTCGGTTACATCGTAAAATCTGAGCAGAAGCTTTACTATGGTGCTCTTACCCGCTCCGTTGACGCCTACAAGAGCAACGGTTTCGCCTTTATCGATACGGAACGAAAGGTCGGTGATGGAATTCTTCTTTGCCGAAGGATAACGGAAGGATACATTTCTGAATTCAAGGGACTCGAATTCTTCGCACTTCAGCTTACCGCTTGTGATTTTCGGCTCATAGTCAAAGAAATCACGGAGATTCTGAAAATAGAATGCGGCTCGGCTGAGTCCTTCAAAGCTCTGGGCAACACGCATAGCCGCTTCCTGCACTGCGTTTACCGAGGAAAGCACAACGGAAAAAGAGGAAACGGTCATTTTCTGTGTAAATACAAACTGATAGCCTGCAAGGGCATAGGTGCCGATAGTAGGAATAAAGTCACTGAAAAGTGAGCTTACCATACTGTAAAGAAAGAGCTTCAGTCCATATTTTTTAAGTATTTTTACATTACCTTCAATAGCCGCAGTAAATCTCTCCATAAGCACAAGGAATATATTGGATGTACGCATATCCTTGGAATAATCCTTAAGAAAAACCGTTCTCTGCACATAAGCCTTTATGCGGTCATTGGTTGTCATTGACTTATCTCTTTTATATACCAGCTTGCTCTTGTAAAGTTCAACGGCAAAAACGAGACTAACGGGCAGAAGGAAAAGCAGATATATGGGGTCAATGGACATAACTGTACCAATAACAAGAACAAGGGAAGCAACACCCGCGCAGATAGAACCCGCATTGTCACAAACAGAGACGAAAAGTCCCCATGCGAGTATCTGAGTCGCTCTCTGATACTTATCATAAAACTCAGGGTCCTCATAGCAAGAAACGTCAAGCTCTAATGCCTTTGAAAAAACCTTGTTGTTAAGCCCCTTGAGCACCTTCTTGGTTGAAACCTGTCTTGTATAGTTTGCCGTCCAGTTTACAGCCTTTATCACTACCGATAAAACAAGGAAAAGAACGAGATTTTTCACAAATTCGGAGAAATCTCCCTTTGAGTCGATTATTCCGAGAAGTACCTTAAGAAAAAGGATATTCTGAAGGAAAACGGAAAATATCATATCCGCACTCATATTCACAAAGGAGCATATAAGAAGTCTTTTATCGGTCTGCCACACGAGCTTCAGGGCATAGATAACATTTTTAAAAACAGGTACCTTTTTGTCTCTGTCAGGCTCGCGGAAGCCTCTGTATCTTGCCACATTACCACTCCTTTCCGTCAAAATTCTTTTTCAGTATAATACTTTTTTTATATGATTTCAAGACTTGAATTTATTTTTATAAAGTGCTATAATATGTATGTAAAAAAGGGGCTGTAAAAAAACGAAAGTTTTTTACAGCTCCTTTTTAGCGGTTTCTGTTAGTTTTTTATCCCTGAACAGGATTAACTGTCAGTGATTCAATCTGAGGAGCATAGCTCGTCTGATTGTTGAAAAGGATGTTGCCGCTTGAGGAAAGTGTAACGGTGTTTTCGCCCTCGTTGAGTTCGAGCGAGAAGGTCAGTGTTTTATATGTGAAGCGGCTGTAGGTGTTTCTGCAGAAGATATCCTGACCTTCGCCATTTGCTTCAACGGTGAGAAGTGCCTCGATGAGGTCGACATTGTAATCGTGATAGCCACCCTCCTGATTGTTTGCGTAATTGAGGGTCACACGGTATATTCCGCTCTCAGCTACGGTTACGGTGAACTGAGCCTTGCCGCCTTCGCTTGAGATACCGTCAATATATTCTGTGCCGTATTTGTCGGTGCTCAGTACCGCACCGTCGGAAAGAAGCATATCCTTTGCTTTAACGGTCTGAGACTCAATAGCCTCTGCGGTGTCAAAAATCTCTATCTGAGCAGCTTTTTCGAGTTCGATTTCGTTAAGACCTCTTCTGAGATAAACCGTTGTTGCTTCTGTAAGCTCAACAGGGATGCCGTCTATCGTTGCGGCTGTTTCAGTATCGGAGCAAAGAGTATAGTAGCCGTCATGAGGAGCAATTGCAAGATATGCATTTTCTCCGTTATTGAGAACTGCGATTTCATCCTTCTCCTCGTGAAGGGAAAGAAGTGCACTGTCTAAAACAAAGGTGCCTTCGCCGTGCTTGAATTCAACGGTGTGGAAGCCTGCACACAGCTGAAGTTGCATTCTGTAAATATCTGTATATTCGCTCTTGATTGTGTTGGGAAGGAGGATTTCCTGCTCTTGACCGTCTATTGAGAAAAGGGCTGTTGTGTAGTCTCTGTCGTCGTTTGTTCTGCCGTCATTTGAGTTGCCGAAGATAATATCAAAGTCATAAAGACCGGCCTGACTTGCAAAAAGAGTTATTCTTACTCCGTCGCCCTCATTTTCAAATCCGCCTACCATACCCTTCACTTCGCCTGTTGTGGCGTATGCGCTGTCGTAGGTGTAGGCGGTGCCGAGAAGCTTGCCCTCTTCAAATTCGTATCTTACGGGGATATTTGTATTTCTGACAGGCTCAACATCGCCCTTTGCCTTTTCTACGGTGATGAAGTAAACTGTATCCGTATCTGTGGCGGGAAGGTTGATGTTGATATTGCCCAGTGAGGTTGAGGCGTTATACTGCCTTAAGAGGATGGGTTCACTCACAATACCGGTAAGGCCCTGATAGAACACACATTCAACGGTAACGGTAACATCCTTGCCAATATTTGTTTCATCAAGGTTTTTTACCTTGACATTCTGTCTCTTGTCACTGCCTGAAACAAGCATAGTGACAGTTTCTTTGTCGCTTGTGAGGGCGGCTATACCGTCGAGTCTTTCACGGTAGTTGTATTTATCCTGACTGCCGCTTGTTACCTCAAGAAGCTGACCTTCCATTTCAGCATACTTTCTGTAAAGCCACCAGTTTGAGTTGGGGGAGTTGTCGTCAGCGGCGGTATCGTTGAGATTGTTTGCAAGACGCCAGTAAGCCATATTGCCGTAAACACCGCTCTTTTCCATGGCGATGATATAGTGGAGCATGGTTGTGGGGTTACCGCAATCCTCCATAGTACCGTATTCGGTTACGATAATGGGAAGGTCTGATATGCCGAGCTCATCCTCGATGCGTCTGTAGTCCTCAACGTGAAGATGCCAGTCAGGGATTGACCAATAAGCAAGCTCGTGATAAATCATAATTTCGGGTACGCAGTCATTTTCTGCGCAGTAGGTCATAAAGCCTTCAATTTTTGTTGTTTCGTAGTCACAGAAGCCGGGGCCGCCGATAAGTGCATCAGGGTCAATGCTTTTAACAAGGTCATAGGTCATTTTCCAGGCTTTATAGAAATTGGCTCTGCCGATGTCGTCGTAATGAACATTACCGTCAACATAGTTTCCGAACCAGATTGCATTATCGCACTCGTTATAGATGCAGTATACAAGCTTATCCGCATAGGGCTTGTTCATAAGCTCATTAACCTTTTCCTCAACAATGGGGAAATAGGTTTCTGTTATGTATTTTTCCCAGTCATAGGTGCCTGCGGCGCGTGCATCAAGAATGTTTTTGTGGTCATAGTACCATGTGCTGAAGGCATCCTGAAGATAAACCACGGTGTAGTCACATTCCTCGAGCTGCGTATAAATGTGGTCAATATCGCCTGTGGGGTGCTGCAGACCGTCAACAACCTTCTGTGAAACGGAAGTAATATCAAGGCTGTCCGTTATAGCCTCTGAAGGCACGCCTTCTTCGGCGAGGCCGTAAAGGAAGCCTGTAGCCTTTGTCGATACTTCTCCTAAAGTTTTTGATGCGTCAACCTTAAGCGTGGGTACCCATACAAGAGGAATGGACTCAAGCAAAAGGATGATTGAGATGAAAAATGAGGTTATGGCTGAAATTATACCTGACATCATAAAAACTCCTTTTTATTTATAGTATAACAGGATAATTTTAACATTTCAGCCGTTATGTTTCAAGTGTTTTTTTAAATTTGTGCTTTGTTTCACCGAAAAACGGTATAATACAGAAGTCTGTTGTTTTTCGCAGGCTCGGCAGATAAATGTTGATTTCGCAAATCACATTCTGTATAATATAGACACGAAGGAGGCGGGAATATGAACCGTATAAAAATAACAGCAGTACGCAAGGCAAGGTACGATGACCTTATAGAAAAATACGAAAACCCCATAGAGCACGCCTGCGATATTGAAGAGGGTCAGGTGTTTATTGCTGAAGGCTGGCAAAAGCCCGAGGGCTTCTGTGACAGCGCGTGGGAAAGTATTTCTCCCTTTGTGATGACTCTTGCCTACGGCGGAGAAAATATCTACGACGGCTGGATGAAAAACAGAAAATCGGCTATGATAAGCTGTAACGACGGCTTCAGACCCGTCAGCTTTCTGATAGAGGTTATTGAGGAATAAGCTATGCTTGATTTTTTGATAAGAGGAAAAATAAAGGTGTTGACTTAATTAAATTAAAATGTTATAGTATTTCTATTAAAAAGAAAGGAAGTTTTACTATGTTTTGTAAAAACTGCGGTTCAGAAATGAACGACGGCGTAGCTTTCTGCCCTATGTGCGGCACTCAGAATGCGTCAACTCAGAATCAATCAGAAAACACAGGCTTTGAAAATCAGAATAATCAGGCTTTTGAAGAGCCGGCAAGCTATTATAACCCTGCCTTCAGTCAGGCCCCTGAATCACCTGTAAAGACGAAGAAAAAGGTTAAGGCTCCCGTTATAATTGTTGCAATCATTGCAATTATCGGAATTGTTGTCGGTGTGCTTTTTGCTACCGGAGCATTTGAGAAGATTGCTGCAAATATGGGCATCACAAGCACATCCTACCAGGTTTTTGAAGCAGCAAAGAAAACTGTTTTTGAATCAGAAAGCGCAAGCATCGAATTGAGTGTTGGCTATTATGAATATACCGCTGATATCAGCTTCGGTAACGGTGCTGATGATTTCGCTGCTTATATCGCTGAAGACGGTGAAGGTGTATTCGGTATCATAGACGGCCAGGCATATATATATCAGACAGGTATCGGAGCTCTCAGCGACCTCTTTGATGAATACGACAGCACAGCAGAGGAATACGGCGTAAGCAATATTGAAGATACAATAAACAAGCTTCTCAACGGTAAGCTTGATGAAGAAGCCTTTGCAGATTTATATAACACTGTTGTGCGCGACACTCTTGACAAGTCCTTCAAGGTGCTTTATCTTGAAAATCTCAGTGATGAAGAGCTTGAGGAATATGTGGATATGAATACCTATGAAATCAAATTTGATAAGGTGCCCGTATCCGTTAACCTTCCCGATTACGACACTCTTATGAAGGTCATTAAGGAATTCCTCACCAAGGGCCTTTCAGAGGAAGCAATCACCTTTGAAAAAGACGGTGACACCTATGAATATGTAGTTGACGCAGCAGAGGTTCTCGACTGCCTTGCAACTTTCCTTGAAGAAAACGAAACCACTTCGGGCATAATCAAGGATATTGCAAAGATTGCAGATGAGGATGAATCGGAAGCTTACGATGAAATCAGAGATTTGGCCGATGAGCTTAAAGAGGAAAAGATAAAGATCAAGGGCGAGCTCAGGATAGAAAATGGCTATCTGACATATCTTGATGCAGAGGCTGACGGTGAAGAGCTCTTCAAGCTTGAGATCAAGGATATCAACAATGCAAGTGTAAGCAAGAGCGACATTGAAGCTATTGATACGGAAGATCCCTATGATTATTCCTACGACGATTATTACGGCTACGATGATTACTACGGCTACGACGATTACTACGGCTACGACGATTACTATTACTATTATTGATTAAAGCGCATCTGATATTTCAATAGGCTACCCTTACGGGTGGCCTGTTGTTGATTATTAAAGATACAGATAAGGGGGACGGGAATGGATTTTTATAAAAAGCATCTTAAAAAACACAGAGCTTTAATCTGTGTTTGTGCCCTTATTCTTGTTCTTCAGGCGGTCTGCGCCCTTATGCTGCCTTATCTTATGGGTGAGCTTGTGGGTGTCGGTATTCAGCAGAAAGGCATTGACGGCGACTGTCCCGAAATGATTACACCGAAGGCTATGGAAATATTCCGTCTTGTTCTTCCCGAGAAGGAATATGAAAGCTACCGCACCTTCTATGAAAAGGATGAAAATATGTTTATCCTGAGTGACTCTGCCGATTCACAAAAGGCGGGAGAAATATATGAGAACGGTGTGATGAGCGGCTTTTATACGGCTCTCAGAGAGGCTGACGGAAAAATATCCTCAGTTGATACAAGCACACTCAACAGTATGATGAATATTGTTACGGTCAATTATCTTTATAACAGACTTAATAGGCTTGAGGCGCTTACGCAAAGTGAGCGGCAGGAATCCTATGCTATGGCTCAGCAGGCGCCTGAAGCTCTTAAAAGTCAGCTCGCAGGCTTTGCTCTGCCTTATTTTTACGCCGATGCGGGAGTATCGCTTGAAAAGACGCAGAATGAATACATATTCCGTGTCGGTGCCCTTATGCTGCTGTGCGCAATTTTGCAGATAGGCTGCTTTGTTGCTTCGGGCAGACTTGCTTCAAAGATTTCTGCCGATGTTGAGAGCGGCATACGTGAGGAGTTTTTATTGCACACGGCTGATTTCAGGCGAAGGGAAAGACGGCTTCTCAAGGCGGATTTATATTCGGTGTTTTCCTCAGATATAAGCATCGTAGGCTCAATTACAAGCTTTTTGCTCACGACGGTGCTCTATGCTCCTTTTGTAAGCATTGGCGGAATTATACTGTCGTTTATGCTCAGCCCCTCCTTGAGCGCCATAGTATTTCTCACCGTTGCTGTTGCCGTTTCGGCTGTTTTTATCATTTACAGAATAACCCTGCCCAGGTATGATGAGCTTCAGAAATCCTACGGCTTTCTGGTACGCTTTGCAAAAAGCAGCATCAGCCAGCTTTACACTGTCAGAACGATGCAGACCCGTGATTTTGAAAAAAGGCGCTTTATAAGCGTTGCCGATAGCGTGAGAAAAAATGAGCGCTACGTTCTTAAGGCTATTTTTACCGCACTGAGTCTCGTTTCTCTGCTGTCAAACATTATAACTGCCCTTTGCGTTGTTGTTTCCGGTAACAGTCTGCTTTCTTCTAGCCTTGGGATAGGCGATGTTATTGCTTTTTTGCAATATTCCGTTGTTACGGTAACCGCTGTTACAACTCTTGCTTCAACGGTACTTTTTGCGCCGAGAGCCAAGGGCTCCTTTGAAAACATCGGTTCGGTTATGGCTGTAACTGCCGATGTGAGAAGTGCTGAGGAGGGTCTCACCCTTTCCGAAGTCGGCGGTAATAAGGTTGAATTTAAAAATGTATCCCTCCCCGGGGAAAAGGGACTTAAAAATATAAGCTTCACTGCCGAAAAAGGGGAAATAACCGCTCTTATAGGTCCCACGGGTTGCGGAAAGACAAGCCTGCTTTACCTCTTGAGCACCGACAGCGAAAAGGAAAGCGGTGAGGTTCTCATAGACGGTACACCCGTTGAAGAAATCAGCCTTAAAGCGCTCAGAAAACGGATAAGCTATGCTCACAGTGAGCCGGTAATTTTTTCAAAGAGTCTGAGAGAAAATATGCTTTTATACGGTGCTGAAAGTCAGACAGCCATAGATGAAGCCCTCAAGGGTGCGGCTGTTGACTTCATAGAGGATGAAGAAGCGGTGCTTCACAATCAGGCAAACCGATTCAGCGGCGGACAGAGAAGCAGAATAGCTCTTGCAGGTGCCCTTTCAAAAAAAGCGGGTATTTATGTTATCGATGATTGCCTCAGATCCGTTGATGCAGGCACCGAGGAGCACATTTTGGATTATCTGAGTGAAATTAAAGAGCACAGCACGGTGCTTCTTGTTACCCAGAGGATAAAAAGCCTTATGAGGGCGGATAAAATTATTGTTTTTTCAAAAGAGGGACTTGAATCTCAGGGGACCCACAGCGAGCTTTTGAAAGCCTCCGAGTTTTACAGAGAGCTTGCCCTTTCTCAGGGAGTGGAGGTGACGGCGGATGAAGGATGAAAAAAGCGGTGTTTTTAAATTCAGATTCGATGCTCTGACCCAGACTGCGCAGGATTCGGAAAACAGAAGGGCAACCCTTAAAAGGTTGAAAAAAAGCCTTTATCCCTATAAGAAAAAGCTGTGGATATTTGTTTCCATAAGCCTGATTTACAGTGTTACATATGTTATTTTCCCAAGACTTCTCGGCAGGATTCTTGACCTGTTTTCGGGCTCCGTTGTTTCATATATGCTGGGCATCGGTGACGGCTCCGTTTTTAAGGAGATAATTCCCTACGGTGTTTTTGCCCTTACGGTTTTTGTTTTAAATGCGCTCCTTGCCTTTTTGCAGGGACATTTCATAAGCGGTGTTATCACTGATTATTCGCTGTCGCTCAGAAGGGCGGTAACGGATAAATTCAACCGACTTTCCGTTTCATATATTGATTCGGCAGACCATAAACAGCTGCTTTCAAAAATGACAGATGATATCGATGCTCTTGACCAGAGCCTTAATATTATTTTTATGCGTTATATTTCATCGGCTCTGCTCTTTCTTTGCATAATAGTAATGCAGTTCAGTCTGAGCTTTACTGCGGGAGCTGTGAGTCTGCTTTTTTGCCTTGTAACAGCACTGTTCAGCTTTATGGGACAGAAAAGAGAGCAGAAAAACGCAAAAAGACAGCAGGGGAGCACCTTCAGTCTGTTTGACAGTGCATCGGATTTCTATTCGGGAATTTCGGTGGTTCAGCTTTCGGGTAACCTTGAAAAAATAACAAAAGACCTTACACAAGCCAACCGAAGAGCAAAGAAAGATACAGAAAAATCGAGAGCTTCATCGGTGATGCAAAACGCAGTTAACGAGCTGTTTAATGCCCTATGTCTTGTGGCGGTGTCTGTGACGGGTGCTTTTTCAATCAAGGGCGGCGGTCTGACAATCGGTATTTTGCAATGTCAGCTCATTTATGTAAGAAGGCTTTTCGGTGCCTTTTCGGAGTTTTCCATGATTTCCGGAATTATGCGCACACTGGTTTCAAGTGCAGACAGTCTCTTTTCTTTTTTTGATATTGCCGAAACCGAGGATGCCGATGAGTGTGAGGCAATGCCTTCGGACGAGGAAGAGGGTACAGTGAAATTTGAGAATGTTTCTTTCCGATATTCACCTGAAAGCAAGCTCGTTCTTGAAAATGTGTCCGTTGATTTTGCACAAAAGGGAATAACCGCTCTGTCGGGAATAACGGGAGTGGGAAAAACAACGGCGGTCAAGCTTATGCTGGGCTTCTATAAGCCTGACAGCGGCAGGGTACTGTATAAAGGCAAGGATGTTTATAAGCTGCCGAAAAATGAGTACCTTTCAAAGTTTAACATTATAATTCAGGGGGCAACCCTTTTCAATGACACGGTGTATAACAATATCGCCTACGGCAGTGTTGGCGTGAATCGTGAGCAGGTGTATGAAGCGGCAAGGCTTTGCGGTGCTGACGATTTTATATGTAAGCTGGAAAAGGGCTACGACACGGTTTTCAACACAGCTGAGCCCAATCTTTCTCAGGGTGAGATTCAGCTGGTGCTTCTTGCAAGGGCCTTCCTTCGTAAGAAGGAGATTGTAATTTTTGACGAAGCTACCTCGGGAATAGACATAATTGCGGAAAAGAAAATCAACGAAGCGTTGAATATTCTTGCCGAGGATAGTGCCGTTATAGTCATTGCCCACAGAAGCTCCGCCCGTGCAGGCGCAAAAAAGCATATAAGCCTTTCGGACGGAAGAGTAAAGGTGAAAATTACATCTTAAACTTACGGGAAGAAAATCTCTCAAACCACTTGATTTTCTTCCCTTTTTATATTATAATAGCCTTTGCTTGTGAATAAAAGTGAGATGCTTTATTTTGGTCATGCAGCAGCGGGTTCTGTGCGACAGTACGCCGCGAACCATGTCAGGCGGGAAACCGAGCAGCATTAAGTGGAATGTCTGTGCGACACAGTCAAAGCCTGTTGCTGTATGACCAAGGGAAAGCATCTTTTTTTAATTCGGAATTCGGAATTGCGGGGAAACTCCGTAAAAGGATTAAGCTTCAGTCTGCAGAGGCAGTTAAGATGAGACTTAAGGTGCAGAAGTTTTTAAATAGGGAAGGATTTTTATGGAAATAACAACAAAAAACCAATCTATTAAATCGGTACCCATAAATCCATTTGAGGAAGCATGGAAGATTGAAGATGTATTGATTTTGTTAGAGTATTACCGTCATAACAATAGGATTGTTTTGGGTGGGGATATTCTTAATGAGCGATTTGAGCATACATACGACAACTGGTATTATAATATTGATACAGCTCAGGATTCGTTGAGCAATTTAAATAACAGCATAGTAAAAGCAAACGAATATGTTACCCGATATATAGAGAAAAACGGTAACAACTATTATGTTTCAGTTGTAATTAAAGAGTAATATCATCGTAATAAACCAGAAAAGTTCTATGATTTAAATTTTAATTTGTCTTTTTATTTAAGATATATTCGGCGGGCAGATTGCTCCGATTCAGACAACGTCGGGCGCAAGTCCCTTGCAATAGCACCGAAGGTCCCACAGCGCAAAGGCTCCCTTGAAAGGGGAGCTGGCAAAACGAAGTTTTGTCTGAGGGGTTTCCGAATTCCGCATTTCAAAGGGAGGTTTACTATGTACCAGGTACTATACAGAAAATACAGACCCAGAGTTTTCAGTGATGTTGTGGGTCAGAAGCATATTACCGACACTCTTTCGAAGGAAATCGAAACGGGTAAGCTCTCCCATGCCTATCTTTTCACAGGCTCAAGAGGTACGGGTAAAACCACCTGCGCAAAGATTCTTTCAAAGGCAGTCAACTGTCTGAGTCCCATAAACGGCAACCCTTGTAACGAGTGTGAAATCTGTAGGGGTCTTGACTCGGGTGCGATTCTTGACGTTGTTGAAATCGACGCCGCAAGTAACAACGGCGTTGAAAATATACGTGATATCCGTGAGGAGATAAATTTCACTCCTGCAGCCTGTAAATACCGTGTTTATATCATCGACGAGGTGCATATGCTCTCTATGGGCGCCTTCAATGCACTTCTCAAAACCCTTGAGGAGCCGCCTGCCCATGTTAAGTTTATCCTTGCAACCACTGAGGTGCATAAGCTTCCCGTAACCGTTGTTTCACGCTGTCAGCGTTTTGACTTCAAGCGTGTTACACCCGAGGCTATGAGCGAAAGAATGAATCTTATTGCTGAAAGTGAAGGCTTCACCCTTGAAGCTGAAGCGGCATCACTTATTGCAAGAATTGCCGACGGCGGTATGCGTGATGCTCTTTCACTTTTAGACCAGTGTACCGGTCACACGAAAAATATCACTGCCGAAACTGTACTTTCCGTTGCGGGTATGACGGGCAAGGACCACCTTTTCAGTCTTGCCGAGGCGGTAAGGGAAAAGGATTCGGCAAAGGCACTTGCCATTATCAGTCAGCTTTACGGTGATTCCTGCGATATGGAGCGCCTTGCGAGCGAAATGATAAACCACTACCGTAATCTTATGATTGTTAAAACTGTAAAAAGCAGTGAGGGGCTTATTGCCTGTACCAATGATGAGCTTGAAAAATATAAGCAGCAAAGTGCAGGCTACACCCTTGAAGCCGTGCTTAACTGCATTTCACTTCTGCAAAACTGTGTTGCCAATATCAAGAGGGGCGTAAACCGCCGCATTGAAACGGAAATGACCTTCATTAAAATGGCAAACCCTCTTCTGAGCGACAGTAACGATGCTCTTCTTACGAGAATTGCGGATATAGAGTTCAGGCTTAAAACGGGCAGCTTTGTTGCCGATACACCAAAGGCGGAAAATAGGGAGCCCGAGAAGACTCCCGAGGTGAAAAAGGAAGAGCCTAAGGAAAAGCCGATGGTTCAGACAAGGGCTTTTGACGTACCTACCGAAGCCTTCAACGCTGAAAGCTCACCTATGCCGTCCTTTGAGTCTCCCGCCGAGCAAGGTTATGAGGAGCCGTCACAGGAGCCCACCGGGGCTACGGACACACTCCCCTGGGCAGAGGTGCTTTCAGAGATACTCAGAACAAATCCTGCCTTATGGGGTATACTCAATAACTCCGAGGCATATATAAACGGCGATTACGTACTCATAAAGAGTGATAATCCCACACTCAGCGAGTTTATCAAAAAGGACGGTAACTCACGTAGTGTAAAGGAAGCGGTACTCAGAGTTACAGGTAAGAGATATCGTTTAGGCATATCAAAGCATAGCGGTGCTTCACCGTCACAGACTGTAAAAACACCCCGTAAGGATCCCTTGGAGGACCTTATCAGTAGGGCAGGCTCAATGGGCATAAATATTGACGTAAAGCCCTGATTTGTGTATAATCAAAGTAATTTTAAAACTATAATATAAAGGAGATTTCAGTTATGAAAGCAAGAATTCCCGGCCAGCAGCAGGGCGGCCAGATGGCTATGATGAAAAAAATTCAGGAAATGCAGGCTCAGATGGAGCAGAAGCAGGCAGAAATCGAGGCAACAGATTTTGTCGCTTCAGCAGGCGGCGGAGCCGTTGAGGTTACCGTTAACGGCGCACACGAGGTTAAGAGCATCAAGATGCAGCCCGACGTAATCGACCCCGATGATGCAGATATGCTTGCAGACCTTATCATTGCCGCAACAAACGAGGCAATGAAAAAGGCTGACGATGCTATGGCTCAGGCTATGGATGCCGCTAAGGGCGGTCTTGCAGGACTCAACCTTCCCTTCTGATGGCAAGATACAGTGTAAATTCACTTGCAAGGCTGGTCGAGCATTTTGAGCGTATGCCCGGTATCGGACATAAGAGCGCACAGAGACTGGCCTTCTATGTGCTTAACTTAAAAAAAGAAGAGGCAGAGGACTTCGCAAAGGCAATAGTTTCTGCTCACGAAAAAATCAGAAAATGCTCACGCTGCTGTAACCTTTCTGAGGACGAGCTTTGTTCACTGTGTAAGGACAGTAAGCGTGACGAAAGCATAATCTGTGTTGTCGAGGATCCGAGAGACGTAATGGCGTTTGAGCGCACCCACGAATATGAGGGCGCCTATCACGTGCTTCACGGGGTGATTTCACCCATGAACGGCATCGGCCCTGAGGATATTACCGTAAAAGAGCTTCTTGCCCGTACAGGTGACGGTAAGCTGCAGGAGGTTATTATGGCTACCAACCCCACTGTTGAGGGCGAGGCTACGGCTATGTATATTTCACGGCTTCTCAAGCCTATGGGTATAAAGGTCAGCCGTCTTGCCTACGGTGTTCCCGTTGGTGCAGATCTTGAATATGCCGACGAGGTGACTCTTACAAGGGCTCTCGAGGGCAGAAGGACACTTTGAGCAGTAGGGTGATCATATGACAGTTAAGCTCTTTATCCAGGCATTGACAAAGTTTCTGCTTGGTGTGGTTTTAGTGGTGCTACTGATATTTTTACCTGCGGGTACCTTTAACTTTTTCGGCGGATGGCTTTTTATTGGCGTTCTGTTTGTGCCTATGCTTATTATGGGTATAGTTATGATGGTTAAAAGCCCCGACCTTCTCAAAAAAAGACTTGATGCCAAAGAAAAGAGGGAAGAGCAGAGCCTTATTGTAAAGCTCAGCGGACTTATGTTCCTCGGAGGCTTTGTTGTTGCAGGCCTCGGGCAACGCTTCGGTTGGTATACCTTGCCGAAAACAACATCAGTTATTGCGGCGGCAGTGTTTTTGCTTTCATATGCACTTTATGCCGAGGTTCTCCGTGAAAACGCATATCTCAGCCGTACTATAGAGATTCAGGAAAATCAGAAGGTTATCGATACGGGTCTTTACAGCATTATCCGCCACCCGATGTACAGTGCAACTGTGATAATGTTTTTGTCAATTCCTCTCATTTTAGGCTCGGTATATTCCTTTGTTATTTTTCTTTTTTATCCCGTGCTTATTGCAGGGCGAATAAAAAATGAAGAAGAGCTCCTCGAAAAGGAGCTTACGGGATACCGAGAGTATAAGAAGAAGGTTAAGTACAGGCTGATACCGTTTATATGGTGATATAGTAATAAGCAACTGCGCTGACGTTTCGCCAAAGGTTGAAGCTTCAGTCCGCAGAGACAGGTTTTGAACCCGAATTGGAGATAAGTATTATGACAAGCAAAGAAAGACGCGAAAAAGGTATGCTTTTCATTGCCGATGAAAATGATTGGGCTGAGATGAAAAAAGCCAGAAAGCTTACGCAGGAATTGAACTCGGTTGACCGTTGCGATTTTCAGAGCATAAACCGTATTGTAAGAGAGCTTTTCGGAAAAGCAGATGAAAGTACATTTCTTAATCCGCCTTTCTATTGTGACTACGGCTCAAATATATATGTGGGTAAAAATTGTTTTATAAACTACAACTGCACAATTTTAGATAATGGCAAAGTGACTCTCGGAGATAACTGTCTGTTGGCTCCGAATGTTTCGATATACACGGCAGGACACACTCTATATCCTGATTCCCGAGCTATGGGTTATGAATACGGTATTGAGGTTGCAATCGGAAGCAATGTCTGGATTGGCGGTAACACCGTCATTCTTCCCGGGGTACATATCGGTGATAATGTTGTTATCGGTGCCGGAAGTGTTGTTACAAAAGACGTTCCGGACTGGTCTTTTGCCGCCGGAAATCCCTGCAAGGTTATCCG
The DNA here is from genome assembly GCA_045537485.1 of Acutalibacteraceae bacterium. Taxonomy (GTDB): domain Bacteria; phylum Bacillota; class Clostridia; order Oscillospirales; family Acutalibacteraceae; genus UBA6857. The sequence continues at coordinate 29,649 of JAZSPQ010000043.1, forward strand.
CCCGATTACCGACGAGGATAAAATGTACTGTTTTAAAAAACAGGAAATTGACAGTGAAATACTAAAGCGTATATACGGCGATGAGTAAAAAATCATTCAGCGGGCAGAATGTTCCGACCTGCACAATGTCGGACGCAATTTTGTTATAATAGCTTCGTAAGAAGCCACTATAACTTGCCTCTCCTGAAAGGAGAGGTGGCACCCGTAGGGTGGCGGAGAGGTTGTCTGCATTCTGCATTTAAAAGAAAGGTGGTGCCTTAACTTTGGCAATACAGCAGGACGAAAAACAAATAGTTGCCCAGAATAAAAAAGCAAGGCACGACTATTTTGTTTTGGAAACCTACGAAGCAGGTATCGAGCTTTTCGGTACGGAAGTAAAATCAATAAGAAAAGGCAGACTCAATCTCAAGGACAGCTGGTGCAGCATCGATAAGGGTGAGATTTTCGTCAACGGTATGCACATCAGCCCCTATGAGCAGGGAAACATCTTTAACCGTGACCCGATGAGAGTTCGCCGACTTCTTATGCATAAGCGTGAAATCAACCGCCTGTACGGTACGATTAAACAGCAGGGTCTGACATTGGTTCCCTTGTCTGTATATTTTCTCAAGGGAAGGGCAAAGCTTGAAATAGGTCTTTGCAAGGGTAAAAAGCTTTACGATAAGCGAGAAACCGCCGCAAAGAAGGATGCTCAGAGAGATATGGAGCGAGCGGTCAAGGGATAAAATACCACTTGTAAAATAACTTGAAATTGCATATAATAGACATTGCGGAGCAATACTTCACGTCGACGAAGTCGATATTTCACACACCTAAGGTGTATTTCACATCTGCACAGCAGATATTTCACTGCAACACACAAGTGTTGCCTATATGGGGATGAAAGGATTTCGACGGGGATCTTGAAGCACGATAAGCGGGTAGTGGAGTGGCACCACTTTAAAAGTCACAATTCTTAAATATAAACGACAATAATAAAGTTTTAATGGCTGCTTAATGCGGCCCGTCTCGGTTAAGAGTACTGCGGCTTAACTGAAGGCGTCGATCAGCAGTGAACGTGAACACCTGAGCAGACTCGTAGGGTGTCACGCATCAGAGCCTACCGAGGAAGCAAGCCTGTCAACCGGCGTGCTTCTGAGGGAAATCTAAAAGATTGACTGCACCCGGAGAAAGTTATGTGAATGGATTTTCGGACGCGGTTTCGATTACCGCCATCTCCACCAAACGAGTATTGGACGAACACCTACTTCTTTAGTGGCGGCTTTGCCGTCAAGGTGATACTCTGATACGAAACAGAAAACCGCCATCTTGGATTAAGTTCTAAGGTGGCGGTTTTTGCTATTTGTATATTTGACTTCAAAAATATTTTGGTTTAAACTAGTAGATAGTTAAATAATAACAAGTGATAGCGAAAGCAAAAAAACATTTTTAATTATAATTAGTATTATATTCTCACGTTTTTGTGAGAATATCTTGACTAATCATAATGAATGTGCTATACTATCTATGCTGTCAGAAATTTTGCGAATGGAGGTTCCATATGCCGGTTTCATATGATAAGTTATGGAAAGTTCTTATAGACAAAAAAATGAGTCGTTCTGAACTAAAAAAACAAGCTGGTATAAGTTTTAATGTCCTTGCTAAATTAGGACGGGATGAATTTGTTTCTTTAGAAAGCTTATTTAAAATATGCACAGTTCTTAATTGTAATATTGGAGAAATAATGGATTTCAACTTACAACAAGAAAGGGGTATTTATGATGCAAAATAAACTGATTAATTTGCTCGAAGACATTAAAATGGAGAAATATAGTAGCTATTCTGACTACCTCGATGGTTTGGATGTTGAAAATCTCACAAAGTGGTATGATTCATTCTCTTTAAATGCTTCGACTGATTTTGAAACAATTATTAGTTTTATCTACGAACTATATGTACGGGAAGATATTGATTTAAGACCATATGAAGATTACAAGAGAATAATAACTTATCTTGCAAACAAATATCATTTTAATTCTGAGCATTTTTTAGAAATCTATAAAAGTTACAGAGATTTGCTCTTTAAGTGAGAAGTTTAACTATGAAAGTTAATGAGTATGGTTGTCCTTTTTGTAATGAATTCAATGGCAAAAAACATTTGTCTTTTTTTGACAATACCGTTGGTAAGATATATGGCATAACAAAAAGATGTGTTCTAGAAACCAAGAATTTTGTTTGTGTTCCGTCTATTGGATCATTTGTTGAAGGATATGTCCTAATCATTCCCAAAAAACATTTTCTTTCAATACTCTCTATTCCATACAATTATACCGAAGAATTATTATCAATAATTGAGATTTTAAATCAATTTTATTTTGATAGTTATCAAAGCGGATTTATTATGTTTGAGCATGGATCTTCCCTTTTTAACAACTCAGGTGGGATGAGTGTATTACATGCACATTTGCACCTCGTGCCATACAATACGTTATTTATATCATCTGTTATTAGTGAATTTGATTTCATTAAATATAACAATTACTGTGATTTGAAAAATGATTTTTCATCCCAGAATACAAAAATGCCGTATTTGTTGTTTAAAGATATCGATAATGGCATTTATTATTGTGAAAATGAGAAAATTCCTTCTCAATATTTTAGAAAAAAAGTTTGTGATAACTGTGGTTTAATTGGGATGGGTGATTGGAAAGAGTATCCTTTTGTTGATAATATTCAAAAAACAATTGCAACAGCAACTAGATACCAGTTGCAAGACAAATATAATAAAAAAACGGGTGGTTTATATGGGAAATAATTTGTTGTATAAATTTGATAAAGTATTTGATTATTGTTTTGATCTGTTTAAAAATAAGAATCATGATTATGGTCCCACATGGCTTTTGTATAGATATCAATCGTTGAACGATGAAATATGGCGAAAGGCAAAACGTATTAGAACTCTTGAAGATCATAATGATCAAGCGTGTATCCCTGAAGGCAGAGATATTGAATATATAGGAATCATCAACTATTGTATAATGTTTTTAATTAGACTTGAAAACATCAGTGGCATCCCTTCAACAAATGAAATTACTGATACAATGTTAGATATTGATAGAATCGATGATGATATCCTTTACAAAGCATATCAGGATAATGTATCTATAATTAAAGATTTGTTGATAAAAAAGAATACGGATTACGGAAATGCTTGGGAAAACATGTCCATAATCTCAATGACAGATCAAGTTATTATTAGAGTATACCGTATAAGAAAAATATTATCAAATAATGGTCGTTGTTCTGTTTCTGAAGGAATTTCAGCACAATTAAATGATATTATTAACTATTGTGTATTTGCATTAATAAAAATGGATACTAATTTGATTTCTTTTTAGGTGGTATTACTGTGGATGTAAAATATAAGCTTTCTTGTGCTGCATATATATCCGAATATAAAAAGACTGCCGTAGTCGACAAACACTCTTTGGAAGGTTGGTATCATTTCATTGATAATCCAAAATTTAATACAGTTGGTGTAGTTGCTACCGCAGAGATTCTTATATTGATAAAAAAATTAAAAATTGATGTTTCGTTTGACTGTAAACCGATAATAAATTCATTGTTATATATGCAACATCCTGATGGTGGATGGAGTTACAGCAGTAATGTCCATAAATCTGCTGCTGAACCAACAGCTCGTTCAATTCAAGCGTTGTTACTTTGGGATGAATTACTTGCTACCGATGAAAGACAAGCCATCCAAAAAGGAATAGAATGGTTGTTAAAATACAAAAACAAATCATCCTTGTGGGGACCTATTAACAAAAAAGAAAAAGATGGGTATATATATTTTTCTTGTGTAGTTTTACAAGCTTTACAAGAAGTACTTCTGTCAAAAAAAGAGTATATTTCCACTATAACTACCAACAGTATTGATCAAACCATAAATAACGCTATTACCGTTTTGTTAAATTGTTTTGATAATAATGATATACAGTGTGGTTGGGGGATTACGAATGTAAAAGAACCTACCGTGTTTCATACAGCTTATGTTCTATATACGATTTTATCGATAGATCCATCCTATATTAAGAAGCATCAAATAATAAAATCTTTAGAATTCTTAAAAGAGTATTTTTTAAATAACGAACAACACGTTGTATCTAACTATGATTATAGTATAGGAGAGAGTGAAATATATCAATATAACACGTTTCGCCTATTCTATACACATTCGGTGGATGTATATACTGTTCTAGCATTATTACAAGACCCTTCCAGTCTATCGCTTCAGCCTTTATTAAAAAAATGCATGTACTATGTTGGATGTGCAGAAAAGACTGATTGGAGATACCGAGAGTACATAACTTGTTGGAGACTGTTTGATGTTGTCACTCTATGCAACTTTTATACAAACTTATTAAATGGGAGTCCAACGAAAAAAATGAAGCATTTTAAAGTGGCATTTACATTTGCCGGCGAATCTCGCGAGCTGGTTAGAAAACTTGCTGAAGAATTAAGTAAAGTTTTTGATAAATCAGAAATATTGTATGATGAATATCATAAAGCAGACTTTGCTCGACCGCAATTAGATATATATTTACAAAATCTTTACCACAATTGTTCCGATTTAATTGTTGTGGTTTTGTGTGAGAACTATACTCACAAAAGATGGTGTGGCGTTGAATGGCGTTCTGTAAGGGATATTCTTAATAATTTTGATTATCAAAAAATCATGTATATCAAAGCAACAGATAAAGACATAGATGATGTACATATTCCTGGTTTTTATGGTTCTGAAGATGGATACATAGACGCTAACGAACATGCACCAGAAGAAATAGTAAATATGATTATAGAAAGATATAATGGACTTTAAAATATAAAACTGTAACTTTAAACTTAGATGAAAAACACCGAGAAAACACTATTGTAATTCTCGGTGTTTTTTGTGTGTAGCGGTACATTCGACTATTAACCCGCCTTTGAGTACAATTATGGTAGAAAATCAAAGGAGGTAACAATATGGGTAAATTCATAGAAGACTTTTATTACGGCAACATTGATCCGCAGGCACGAAGCACCAAGCAGAACAAAGCCGTGCAGAAGCAAATGGAGGTGCTGATGTTAAACGAGGAATTTCTGACCGAAGCACTTTCCGGCGAAAACAAGAAAAAGTTTCTTGATTTCGTTAATGCGTGGGGCGTGGTAAACGGTGAATCCAATCTTGACAGTTTTATGATGGGGTTTCGCTTGGGAGCTAATTTCACCTACGACACCTTTGTTACAACCGACACCCCATTTCAAGACTTGCTGAAGGAGTGAATGATATGCGGGATAAGAAGTATTACATAGCGTTAGATGATTTTGAACGGCGGGTTGTTGTAAACTGCTTGAACGAAATGCGGAATAGCCTTATTGTCAACGGAAAGTACACCGATTCGGTGGATGAGGTTCTGCTGAAAATCATTGATGCAAAGCAAAAGAAATTCAAGGTTATTATGAAGGAGGCTTGATTATGGAAAAATCATTATTTGAACAGATGGGCGGCACATATACTTTGGTCGGCGACTATTACTTGCCTGACTTAACATTACCCGAGCCGAAAAACAACCGCCCTATCGGCAAATGGGGACAGTTACACCTTAACCACATCAAAAAACACTGCAAGACAACCTACTACACCTATCTTGCAAACGGTACACTCCACGATTACCTTTGCAGCATCAATGACCAAGCGGAGGAAATGTTCAACCGCATAGTGTCGCATATGGCAGAGGCGGACGGTACTGACGAGAATCTGAAAGCCACCGACCAAATGAAATGGGTAGGTCTTATGAACAACTATCGTCACTGTGCAGAAGAGATTGTTTTTGACTCTATTATTTATACCTGACAACACTATAAAATATTGACTTTTCATACCGCCAGTGCTATACTGATAAAAACTAATGAAAGGCAGGTGGACAAAATGATGAAAAGAAATTACTTAGTGAAGTCAGCTATCGTTTTGTCCGTTTGCGAATAATACTTCTTTTATACGGATTTATGCGTTTCTGATTTCACAGTCAGAAGCGCATTTTTATTTTACAATCCACTTGCACTTACAAGTATGATTTGATATAATAAACCCACCACACAAACTTAATATGGACAGATTTTGCGGAGTCGTGTTTTTATTTCGGTAAAAATGCAGGCTTCTATTTTGGCGTTCTCTGTGAGATTTGTCCGAAAGTTTGTGTGGTAGCAAAACGAAGCTTTGCATTTTTCGTGTGTGCAGAACTTCGGTTTGCACACACTTTTTTGTTTTATGGGTGCCGGCAGAAAAAAGCTAAACCCACCTGATTCTGCTTGGCCGTGTCAAAAATTATCGCACTCGTGAAACGGAAGTGGCCGTTAATTCTTTTCAACACGAATTTCAAAATAAGGAGTTGATTCAATGAAAGACAACTTAAAGTATATGATTAAAAACTGGATAGAGTGGGACAAGAAAAGCCTTCTGTACTTTTCTATAAGAGTTCCCGCAATGGTTTTTCTTCCCATCATAACAGCTTTTATCCCCAAAGCAATGATTGACTGCATAAATGAGGGTGTTACTGTCGGTAAGCTCACCTTGATAGTTGCTCTTCTGAGTGTACTTGTTACGGTAACAACCTGGCTCGATCCGTTCCTGAATGAGCTTTTGCAGGGCAGTGCAAGAGTAATCCGTATGCGCTATGCGGTTATGGCTTTTAAGAAAAACATACACACAGACTACATAAACATTGAAAGCCTTGAGGGCAGAGAAAAGAATAAAATAGCTATGGAATTTTACCGAAGCCATTGGTCTTCCTCGGCGTACTTTATTACTCTTTGCAATGCTTTTCTCGTTTGCGTTCTCGGCGTAATAACTTCCCTTACACTTATTTACAAAATCAACATTATGATGATTCTGCTTATACTTCTTACCTGTGTGGGAGAGTTTTTCCTTCTTCGTTATCTCAACGAAAAGGAGAAGAATGTTAAAAGAGCGAGAGGCAGTATTTTTGTAAAGCTTGATTACTACTACGAGCTGAGCAAAGATAACACAGCCGCAAAGGATATCAGACTTTACGGCTTTTCAGACTACTTTATTTCTGCTTATGCCAAGTTTGTTTACGAGCTTCAGAAGATAACAGGCAAGTATATGCGGCAGAGCTTTAATGTCAGCGGTACAAGAGCTTTTCTTAATATGATAAGAGAGCTTGTTGCCTATGCTTATCTTGTTTACCTCGTTTACAAGAATGAACTCAGCGTTTCTGATTTCATCTTCTATTTCGGTATCATTACGGGCTTTTCTAACTGGATTATGAACCTTGTTATCTGCGTTTCAGATTTGGAGCGTTGCTGTAATGACTGTCAGGCTTTCCGTGACTTTACCGAGGCTGAGGATGAAAATAGTGAGGGCAAGACAGCACATAGGCTCAGCGATATAACATCAATTGAATTTAAGAATGTATCCTTTACATATCCTTCCGCCGAAGAAAGTACAATCAAGAATATGTCCTTTAAGGTAAACGCAGGTGAAAACATCGCTATAGTTGGTGAAAACGGTGCAGGCAAAACTACTGCCGTGAAGCTACTTTGCGGTTTGTACTACCCGAGCGAGGGTGAAATTCTTGTTAATGGCATTAGCAGTAAGGAAATTTCAAAGAGTGATTTCTTTGACCTTTTTTCACCCGTTTTTCAGGATTATACCTTTATGCCGATGACTATCGCCGAAAATATCTGTCTCACCTCTGAATATGATAAAGAAAAACTTTACTCTGCATTTGAGAAAGCAGGTATAAGAGAGAAGATAGAAAGTCTCCCTGAAAAAGAAAACACCTTTATGGTTAAAGATGTTTACAAGGATGCGGCAGACTTCTCGGGCGGTGAAAAGCAGAAGCTACTTCTCGCAAAGGCAGTTTACAAAAATGCTCCTGTGCTTATTCTTGATGAGCCTACTGCCGCTCTTGATCCTATAGCAGAAAATGAGCTGTACCTCAAATACAATGAGTTGACACAGAACAAAATATCCTTTTTCATCTCTCACAGACTTTCCTCAACTCTTTTCTGTGACCGCATACTTTTTGTTTCTGACGGCAGAATTACTGAAAGCGGTACACACGAGGAATTGATGAATCTGGGGGGCGGATATTACAGAATGTATCAGCTTCAGAGCTACTATTACAAGGAAGGGCAGGTGTTGCAGAATGAAAAAGTTTAAGTCTATCACCTACGCATTCAAAGAAATGCACCGCCTTGAAAGTAAGCTTATGCCCACAACCGTTACTGCGGCAGTTGTCACCGGTGTAATGCCTTTTGTCAATATTTGGTTTTCGGCAAAGATTATTGACTTGCTTGATACGGGTGCAGATGCTAAAAAGCTCATAGGCTATATCTGTCTTGCGGTTGGTATCAACTTTGTTCTGTTTTTCCTTAACAGGTATCTTAACGACATTTACTATATGCTTCGTTCAATGCTCTATAACAGAGAGCTTAAAAGTATTGCTTCAAAGCTTTTCTCTGTTGAGTTCAAAAAGCTTGAAGACAGCAACTTTAAAGAGCTTATCCATAAGCACTCCGAGGCTCAGGACAGAGTTTTCTCTGCTTTCGTACAGTTCTCATGGATGTTCAGGGATTTTGTTTCGGGCGCACTGACGGTTATAATTTCAGCCGTATTGATTCTGCCTCTTTTCAAAATCGGCTTTCAGAAAACGGGTGATACCTTCTTTGAAAGGCCTGCATTTCTGCTGAGCATTTTCGGTGCGATTGGTGTTATGGTTGTAATTATGCTTATTGTAGCCACAAGGATGAACAAGGAATATTTCAAGGCATCTGACGAATACTCCCGTCTTGATAAGATTTTCTACTATTTTCTCGATATGTTCTCCGACTACAAGACAGGCAAGGAAATCCGTCTTTACAAGGAGCAGAATATCATCGAAAAGACTGCAACTCACAAGATTTTGACCGAGGGTGAGCAGGTGCTGAAAAAAGCCTCTATGAACTCGGCAAAATCAAGCTCATTTATTGCTATTCTCGGTTCGGTTGTCGGCTTCGGCGTTTATCTGTTTATCGGTGTAAAAGGCCTTTACGGACTTTTCGGTATCGGTTCACTTGTCCTTTACTGCGGCTCCTTTATGCAGATAATCAGCGGTGTTATGAAGATGGCTGTAACCTTCGGCAAAACCGAGGAAATGGTACCACTTGTAAACTATTACTACGAGATAATGAACACCGCGGATGATATGGTTTACGGTGAAAAGGAAATAGATTTAACATCACAGTTCGAGATTGAATTCAAAGATGTTTCCTTTAAATATCCGGGCAGTGAAACCTACGCTTTGGAAAATATCAATCTGACCATACATAACGGTGAGCACCTTGCAGTTGTGGGCAGAAACGGCAGCGGTAAGACCACCTTCATCAAGCTTATGTGCAGACTTTATGATGTTGACAGCGGTGAAATACTCATAAACGGCACCAACATCAAAGAGTATTCAAAGAAAAGCCTGATGAAGCTTTTTTCCGTTGTATTTCAGGATTTCAAGCTCTTTGCCGTACCTCTTTGCCATAACATTTCCGCCGACAAGGAATATGACAGAGATAATCTTTACCGCACACTTGAGCAGGCAAACATCAAGGACAGAGTTGAGAGAATGGCTGAAAAAGAGAACACCTATCTTTACAAAAACATTGATAAAAACGGTGTTGACATTTCAGGCGGCGAGGCACAGAAGCTCGCCCTTGCGAGAGCTCTTTACAAGGATAGTCCTCTTGTTATTCTTGATGAGCCTACGGCAGCTCTTGACCCCGTAGCTGAAAACGAGATTTACAGCCGTTTCAATTCATTCACGGAAAACAAGACTGCTATCTATATTTCCCACAGACTTTCAAGCTGTATTTTCTGCGACAGAATTGCCGTATTTGACAAGGCAAGGCTTGTTGAAGAAGGTACACACGAGCAGTTGCTACGGTCGGGCAAGAAATACAGTGAGTTATGGAATGCCCAGGCACAGTATTATAAAGTGTGATGCTTTGATTTAACATTGTAAAAGTGAATATGAAAGACCGCCTTACTTGTGTTTTGCAGGTAAGGCGGTTGGTGTTTTGTTGGGAGAGTTGTACAAATTGGGTGGGCGTAGATTGTTGATTTCGACAAAGTTCGATATTTTTAAACATTTTTGTGTTACTTTTAAAAAAATATAAAACTATATATTATGAGAACAAATAATTAAAACATGAAAGAGGAAGAAAATGAAAAAGATAGTATCATATTCAAAAAAGACAAGTTTATTTCAGTACATAGTTGATATAAGTTCAATAGTTGCTTTAGGTATTCAATATATAACTTTTCCAGAAAAAATATCGAAATATATACCTTGGTTTGTAACAATAATTATAATAATGTCAATAATAAGTTTTATAATCGATTTGATTTCACAAAGAAAAAACAATGTCGTTAACAGAAAAGCATTAGTAAAACACACAAAAAAAATTATGAACGATTCTACCGGAAAAGTAGTAATGTTTGGTGGTGATTTGAGTTGGACGGATGATTATTTAAGCATCATTACTGAGCTTACTAATAATAATCAAAAAGTAGAAATCATATATCCGCGTTCAAAAACAGACAAAGCAAAAGCAAGTGTTGCCGCCCGTTTCAGAAAAAATGTTGATGCTTTAAAAAATGCTGGGGCGACCGTTTTAAGTTGTGAAGAAGATTATCATTTAAGGTGCACATTAATCGATGTGGATTCAACTAACGATAATAGTGATTTTAAAATAATTACCAGTAAAAGATTATCAAAGAAAAAGAATCCGAATAAAAATACATATAAGAGTTTTATGTTTGACAGCACAAACACAAATGATAAAATGCTTTGCGACTCTTTCTATCAAAATTATTTGCATATAAAGAATATTTGCAAGGAAGAATGAGGTGTTTTTATGAGATTAAGCAAAGAAAAAATGATAGAAATAATAAAACAATATAAAACTATTGAAAAAAAACCATTTATTATGGAGGTTTTAGGAACACCAAACTCAGGCAAGACCACTGCTATTCAAACATTAGAGAAAATCCTAAAACGAATTAATGCTAAATATATAATTATATATGAAGTAGCTAACAAGTGTGAGATTGAAGATAAGGTTTCTCCAGATTTTAATATTTGGACAATGAGCGAAACTATAAAACTACTTATAGAGGCATTTAATAATGACTATGATATAATCATCTGCGAAAGAGGTATACTTGATACTATTTGTTGGTGCAATATGTTTTTTAATCAAGAAAAACTTTCTAAAGAAGAATATAAATGTATTACAGATTTTGTGTTGTTAAAACGATTTTCATCCTCTTTTGTTTGCTCTTGCGTCATGAAATGCGACGTTAAAACTTCAATAAAAAGAGAAAATTTAGATGAATTATTAGAGTTGAAAGGTTCGATAGTGAATGAAAATGTATTAGAGCAATATAATTTTTCTCTTGAAAAAGTTTGTAAAGAGTATGCACAGCATTTTAAAAAAATTGATATAATAGATACATCAGAAATGGATCAGACCGAGATTAATAAATCCTTCGTTAATTTTATATTTAACAATTTATCTCAAGCGACGCGATGAATACATTTTGCTGTGATTTTTAATTACAATTACTATTTTAATAGTTTGATTGCCGTTACAATTAATAAAAAATGTTACAATTTTCTAACTTTCACCCCTTTTCGACAAACGAAAAATGTATAATAAAAGCAAAAAGGACAAGGAAAGGTAAAGATATGGACAAAGAAATTTTGCTTGAGCTTCTCGGCGTCGGCAAGGAACATACCGCTGAAGAATACCGTCAGAACTTTTTAAAAGATGATTTTTCTGCTCGTCGGCGGCACAGTGATGAGGATTATGAAAACGGTACAATCTCTCTTGAAGACCAAGAACAAATGGGCAGAGTGCGTGAAATTCACGGTGCGGCTTGGAATGGTTTAGCTAAAGAAAAAGGTCTGAAATATGACCCTGCCGCTTACGGAAAGGACAGTCCTTTGTCGGTGCTTCGTGATAACAACGGCATATATGTTTCAGAGATATTGTATGACCTTGCCGAGCAAAAGCCTGATGCCATTGAAGAGATCCTTGCAGGTGCATTTGAGCATCGCCCTGAATTGTTTCTTGAGCCGGGTGCGGCGGATGAGTTTCTGAATCAGAGAATGAGCGACCTTATGGATGCAATGGCTTTCAGCGAAGTCGCAGAAACTGTGGACAGTAATCTAACTCACGAGGACTTTTCAAACCGCAAGCAGAATTATCCAAAACAAGACTTTAACCGCAAGTGGAATCACACCCGAGCAAAAACACAGGTTATGTCAATGGGAGATGTTGATGAAAAGTATCCTGCAGAGGATGCCTTTGACATAGCCGAGGCAAAAGCGGTAATTGGAGCCTTACCTGACGAGGACAGAAAAATACTTTTATTACACATTCAAGGTTATACCCAAGAGGAAATTGCTAAAAAGTTAGGCTATAAAACTCACAGCGCTGTTGGCAAGAAACTGAAAAAGATAAAAGCACAACTGAAAACAACCGTATAAGATTTCTCCACCGATGTTGAATGTCGGTGGAGATTTTTCTATATTCAGTAGTTATGTTGCACAGATCGGGACTGTTTGATTTATGCATGACGACAAAATTCGAGTTTTTTAGATAAAATGGTGTTACTTTTTAATAAATATGTAACTTAATAAATAAGAAAAGTGAATATGTCTAATTTTGTTTTATGTTTCTCGGAGGTAAATATGGATACTATTGAATTGTTAACTTTACTTTTATCATCAACTGTTTTATCAACATTTATAACAACAATTATTAATTCTTTCGCTAGCAGAAAAAAAGACGCATTAGAAAACATAACAAAAGAAAGAAAAATCTGGCGCAATGAAATGAGAGCTATTTCAGAGGAAATTATAAAAAGTAAAAATTATAACGATCTGAGAATCTGTGTTAACAAATTAAAAGTTAGAATTAATACATACGGAATTATAAGTGATTCTCCTTTTAATGAATCACATGTTTGGAAGGAAATAAGAAATTTTGAAAAGTCTAAAAATGTATCTGAAATAGATCTTGAAAAACACAAACGGATATTTATTGAACAAATATCTTGTCTTTTAAAGTTGGATTGGGATAGATCAAAAGGAGAAATAAAAGGAAATGTCCAAACAAGATTGGTTATTTGTTCTCTTGCAGTTGGATTTGTGTTTTATTCAATTAATTATTTTTTGAATAATAGTATCAATAACGATATAATTATTGACTACTTATATTTTTGTATTATTTATTTTTTACTTGTTTTACTTTCGCTGTTTATGATTAATATGGCAGATAAATGGAAAACAAAAAACGAGTTAAAAATATACATTTTTATTGGAATAGTCGCATTTTTTATGATTTCAGGTTTGTTTTTCAATTTAGCTTCAAATTTTTTCCCAAAAACTACCTTTGAATTCGTATTGTTAGCGATTCCTGTTTTAACTTTATTATATTCTTGCGAAATTAAAATTCTAATATATAGACGAAACGTTGGTAAATTTTTGTTAACCTCATTGATTGTAACAAACAAAACTGAAGCTGATGAAAATTGGGAAGTTTTCCTTCCTAAAGATTACAAGAAAAAATTACAAGAAAAGCTACCCCCAAAAAAACAAAAGATAATTGTGAAAACTCAAATGATTAATCAGGAGAAGCATAATTGTTATAAAGTTTTAATTTGCAAAAGTGTAACATGTAATCGAGAATGAATCATACGTAGTGAAAATATTATTCATAAGTTCACACAATGCTTCAAAAAATTAATCGTTTAAAAGAGGAAAAGTTTTTGATGTTCTACTTTGCTTTTTAATAAAGTTATGATATAATACAAAAAATTATTTCCTCGTATTAACAAGAAAAACATAATTGACTGCGAGGACAATATGACTAACGCTATAGATTTAATTGATAAATTAAGTATTAACTCTAATACATTAACAAAAAAGAAAGAGCAAACTGACTACAAAATAAAATATGTTTCTGAATACGTAAAACAATGGGCCATTATAAACAGTGAAAGGGACAGTGTTAAAGAGTTATCTTTTATTGACTGTATGTGTAATGCCGGAATCTATACAGATGGAGATTTATGTACCTCTATTGAAGTTTTGCGTATTTTTGAAGAAATTGCAGAAAAGTATCCTAAAAAAATTTACAACTTATATTTAAACGATTATGATGCTAAGAAAATTGAAACGATAAAAAAAGTTGCCAAGCATTTTCATGTCAAGAAGAACAATATAAGAATCATAATTAATAATGACGATGTAAATGTTTATTTGAAAAAACTATATAATAATTCCCAAATATTTGGCTATAATAAATCAGTGGTCTTATACGTTGATCCATATGACTTTGGAACAGTACATATCTCTAATGTACATAGAATTCTTGAAAAGTATTATTGTGAGCTGATTTTTAATTTTTTCATAAGTGACTATGTGCGAAATTGGAAGACTGACAAAGATAGAATTTCTACATGTTTAGATGGAGTTACTGTAGAAACAAAAGAGGACCTTATAAAATATTTAGAATCTCAATTTAAAGTAGGTTTTATAAAATATAAGTTTTCTTATCAATTCAAAACACAAACAAATGTTGAATTGTATCAAATTATGTTTTTTACCCCCAACAAAAAAGGTTTAGAAGTTCTTAAAGATACACTTTGGTCAGTTTTCAACGGCGAATTTTTTCATCGAAACAAGAGAAAGAATGAAAACGAACAATTTTCGTTGTTTACAAAGGAATATAACAAAGAATGGTTACTTGAATTACATGCCAAAGATGCAAGAAATCTTCTTTGTGCAAATGGTGAATCTATAATGACTTACTCGCAGATAGAGATTTTACTTATTGAAAAATCCATGTTAAAAGAAAGTCAAATAATAAATAATGTTATTAAACCTCTAATAAATCAGGGTGTCATAACTAAGATGAATACTGTTTCCTCAAAAACAAATTATAAAGGCGATTCATACAAAATAGGTGTTGTTAAATGAAAAGAAAAACATTGATTTACAAAACGGGAGTTGAATATGGGGATTATACTCTGAATCACGTTCAAGGCTGTTCGCACGGGTGTCAATATCCGTGCTATGCGTTTATGATGGCCAAACGTTTTGGTAAGGTTAAAACATATGAAGATTGGATTAATCCTCAAATAATTGAAAATACTATAGATTTGCTGGAAGTAGAACTGCCCAAATATAAAGACAGGATAAAAACACTTCATTTATGCTTTACA
This sequence comes from Acutalibacteraceae bacterium, assembly GCA_045537485.1. GTDB lineage: Bacteria > Bacillota > Clostridia > Oscillospirales > Acutalibacteraceae > UBA6857. The sequence goes on from JAZSPQ010000043.1 coordinate 44,962, forward strand.
ACAGATCCATTTATGTATAAAAATAATGAGATAATAGATTTAAGCATTAAAGTATTAAAGAAAGCAAATGACTACGGAATAAAATGTTCTGTGTTAACAAAAGGAATTCTTCCCGAAGAGTTAACTGAATTATCCAAAGAGAACGAATATGGAATTACAGTTGTTTCTTTATGTGATAGTTTTAGAAAAGAGTACGAACCACACACCGCAAATATTGACGAACGTATAAAAGCTCTTAAATATTTGCATGACTCGGGGTGTAAGACGTGGATAAGCATTGAACCCTATCCTACTCCAAACATAATTAAGCAAGAACTTAATGAAATTTTATCTAAGTTATCCTTTGTAGATAAGATAATTTTTGGACGATTACACTACAATAAAAAAGTTGCAGAATATAAAGAATACAAAAAATTCTATAACGAGTGTGCTAATACAGTGATTAATTTTTGTGCAACACGAGGAATAGATTACCACATCAAAAAAGGAACTATTACTGAATAACAGGCTCAGTTTTGCGGATGTCACTTTTGTGGCATCTTTTAATTTTATGAGAAGCATCAGTAAGCAAATAAATCTTATCATTTTGACATATTAACATAATTTAAATTCACATTACACTCGACACTTTGTGTCGGGTGTTTTTTTATGCCCAAAAATATTTTTCAATTTTTTCTAACTCTTTGGAACATTTTGTATGCTCTTATGTCGTATATAGGTGAAGGGTAATTTTAAACACAGAAAAGATGGCATTAGTCTTAGCAAGCACTGGATTTGTGCATACAAATCCGCTCGTTAAGGACACCCTAACACCCGAAGAAAGGAGGATAGAAGTGAAATTAACCAAAACCTTGTACTGTTACCTTGACGATGAAGAATTAAAAGAGCTTGATTCGGATGCGGCATCGTTGAGGTTAACACGGTCAGAATACGTACGAAAACAAATACGAGAAAGTAAAATGATACCTACACCGAAAATGAACTATACTGAGTTTACTTTAACATTGTATTCAATTCTTGACCGAGTGGAAAGTGTCGCAGACCGACTGTGGCACAAGATAGTTTTTGATGTACCTATGCTACGGGAAGCATTGAGGGATATTGAAAAGCTGATACCGAAAATTGAAAAGGAGTTGAAAGAATGCGAACAAGAAACAACAGAATAGCGGTACGCATAACAAATGAGGACTATGAAAAATTACAGGAATATTCGAAAAGAAGCTTCTTCCCGAAGGAAGCACTTCTGCGATACATTATCGCAGGCTATCCGATACAAGAGAAACCTACCAAAGAGGCTATAAAATTTCTCGTGGCATTCAGAAACGTGGGCTCTGCTATCGGAAATCTTTGTCTGAAATATGATTTAAAGAATACACCTATAGGTGAAGATCTTGAAGCCGTAAAGGAAATGATGTATGAAACAGACAGAAGCTTACACCGTATGCACTATGTACACTATGACAATAAGCTTAAAAAGCAAATCAGAAAAATTAAAAAGGAGGCTATTAAAAATGGCAAGTAAAAAATTAAAAGCACCGGTAAATATACCGACTGAAAAAATTCATTCATTTGAGGGACACCCCTACAAGGTTTTAGACAACGAGGAGATGGAATTGCTCACAGAAAGTATAAAAGAGCAAGGAATATTATCTCCTATAATTGTAAGACCCATTGAAGAAGCAGAAAAAGAATATGAGGTGATAAGCGGACACAGACGCTTACACGCGGCAGTAAAGGCAGGGATGAAAACAGTCCCTGCTTTAATTTACGCCATAAGCAGAGATGAGGCGGCAATTATGCTCGTTGACAGCAATCTGCACAGAGAACATATTTTACCGAGTGAGAAAGCATTTGCGTATAAGTTGAAAATGGAGGCGTTAAAACATCAAGGTAAAACTTCGTCCCAAGTTGGGACGAAGTTAAGAACAGACGAGATTATCGCTGAACAGGCCGGTGAAAGCCGTAACCAAATACAGAGATATATCCGCCTTACAAATCTCATACCTGAACTGCTCGACCTTGTTGATGAGGGCAAAATAGCTCTTACACCTGCAGTTGAGCTTTCCTATCTTGCGGAAGACCAACAGTATGTTCTGCTTGATACTATTGAGGAGGAAGAACGCACACCGTCATTCTCACAGGCAGTACGCTTCAAAAAGCTGAGTCAGAATAATGAATTAGACACAGAACAGATTGAAACTATTATGCAAGAGGACAAAGCAAATCAAAAAGAAACGATAAAGTTTCCTCTTGAGCGGTTACAGCAGTTTTCACCGAGAGCAGACAAGAAAGAGCTTGAGGAGTTTGTGCTGAAGGCTTGTGAGTATTATAGAAAGTATCTGATTAAGTTGAGAGATAGGGATGCGAGGTGATGAGATGTTAAAGAAATTACTTTTATGGTTATATGCTTATCTTAACGATATCCGAGGCGAATTCTCTTTTCAGCCTGTTGATTACAGTCAAATTGACTTGCCGAAAGAAGTGCTTGATTCTTTTGCCTCGGCAATGGTTCCCGAAATTAAGAAGTTTTACGAAAGCGATTTCGGGAAGGAATATTTTAATAAATGGTTAGAAAAGCATCCTGAGTATGCTTAATATACAGCTCCCCGATATTTTACGGTATCGGGGAGCTTCACACATTCGACAAAGAAAATAAATTTAAATAAAATTAAAATAACAAAATCAGGAGGATTAAAATGAATGTAGTTATATACGCCCGTTTCTCTTGTAAAAGACAGACGGAGCAATCAATTGAAGGACAGTTGAAAATCTGTTATGAATATGCGGCGGCTCACAATTATACTGTAGTCGGTGAATATATAGACCGAGCACAAAGCGGTACTTCTGATAACCGTTCAGACTTTCAGCGAATGATTGCTGATAGTGAGAAACACACCTTTGAGGGCGTACTTGTTTATCAGCTTGACCGTTTTGCACGTAACAGATACGACAGTGCAATTTATAAGGCAAAGCTGAAAAAGAATGGTGTTAGAGTGTTCTCGGCCAAAGAAAATATCACCGAAGATGCTTCAGGTATTCTTGTTGAGGGTTTGCTTGAAAGTATGGCAGAGTATTATTCAGTTGAGTTAGCACAGAAGATAAACCGTGGTCTTGCTATCAATGCAGAAAAGTGCCTGTCAAACGGCAGTAACCCTGGACTCGGCTTTAAGGTAAACAAGAAAGACCGTACCTTTTATGTTGACGAAGATGAAGCGGCAATCGTCAGAGAAATCTATGAACGCTATGCCCGTGGTGAGCCTAAAGTCGAAATAATCAAAGACCTTAACATACGGCACATTAAAACCTCAATAGGTAATGAGTTCAGTTTCACAAGTCTTACAAGACTTTTAAGTAACAAACGTTATATCGGCTATTATTTATACAGCGGAAAGGAGACTCCCGGCGGTATGCCGAGAATCATTGAGGATGATTTATACTATCGGGTACAGGAGATTTTGAACAGGAATAAGAGAGCTCAGGCAAAGACAAAGGGCGACGATGCCTATATTTTAACCACGAAGCTTTTCTGCGGTCATTGTAAAGAAATGATGATAGGTGTTTGCGGTACAGGTAAGTCGGGAGCTGTATATCATTATTATGTCTGCAAGAGTGCAAGGAAAAAGAAATGTGAAAAGAAGTCGATCGGGAAACAACTAATTGAAGACCTTGTTATTAACGAGTGCCTTAAAATGCTGACGGATGAAAAAATGCAATATATAGCCAAAAGGATATCAGAGGAATGCAACAGAAATCCCGACAACCTATCTATCAAAAATCTTAAAAGCTCAATCAAGGAAATTGATGAAGCCATAGAAAATATGTGGTTGTCCATTGAAAAAGGCGGAGATGCAGTAGCACTTACAGAGCGAATTAACCGCCGTAAGGCAGAAAAAGAAGAGTTCGAGGAACAGCTTGCCATTGAACAGAACAAGAGAGTGCTTCTCAGTGAAGCTCAGATTTTAGCCTTCCTTAATTATGTCTGTGAGATGCCCGGAGATGATATGGCAAAACGCAGAGCAATCATCAATATCTTTGTTCATTCGGTTTATCTTTACGATGACCATCTGACACTTATTATCAATGCAAGCAATAAGCCTGTCACTATAGATGACATTCCGCTTGATGATATTGAAGCAGCCTTCAACGGCGAAAAATCAGTTATGGATCAATGTTCGAACACCTCGGACATTGTTCCACCAAAAAAGAAGTAACTTTTGTCTACCAAAAGTTACTTCTTTTTTTATCCAAGCCGCAGGCTTGGCATATCATCACGACGCAGTCGTGTATATCATCAGCCCCTTTGGGGCTGTATCTCATCACGCGTCAGCGTGCATC